>NZ_JBEXZD010000006.1:0-149069 GCF_040628575.1 Streptomyces sp. NPDC006393 | reverse complement strand
GTTCCCGCGCGTCCGCGCTGCGCGGCTCGGCCTCCTCGATGAGTCCGTGCTCGGCGAGCTTGCGCAGGTGGTAGCTGACCAGCGACACGGCCTCGTCCACCTGTTCGGCCAGGTGCGAGGCGGTCGCCGTCCCGGTGACGAACAGCAGCCGGTACAGCTTCATGCGCAACGGGTGGGCGAGCGCCTTGAGCGTGCCCAGATCGGTGACGTAGCGGTTCTCCTCGCGTGACATGCCCCCACCGTAGATACGAAAGGAAAACTGCACAACAGATTTTGCGCAACGGATTTTGTGCAACTTCCCTTTCCTGTCTGCCATGCAGAGAGCCCCGGCCGCCTCAGGGCGACCGGGGCTCTCTGCATGGCCCTGCGCGGGCCTCACCTGACGGGATGCCCCGCCCCCCGCAGCGTCTCCTTCACCTGGCCGATGCGGAGGTCGCCGAAGTGGAAGACCGAGGCCGCGAGGACCGCGTCCGCGCCGGCCGCGACGGCCGGGGAGAAGTCGGCGAGCTTGCCGGCGCCGCCGGAGGCGATGACCGGGACGGTGACGTGCTTGCGGACGGCGGCGATCATCTCCAGGTCGTAGCCGTCCTTCGTGCCGTCCGCGTCCATGGAGTTGAGCAGGATCTCACCCGCCCCCAGCTCGGCCGCCCGGTGCGCCCACTCCACCGCGTCGATGCCGGTGCCGCGGCGGCCGCCGTGGGTGGTCACCTCGAAGCTGCCCGACGGCGTACGACGGGCGTCGACCGACAGGACCAGGACCTGGCGGCCGAAACGCTCGGCGATCTCCCGGATCAGGTCCGGGCGGGCGATCGCGGCCGTGTTGACGCCCACCTTGTCCGCGCCCGCCCGCAGCAGTCGGTCCACGTCCTCGGCCGTGCGGACGCCGCCGCCGACCGTCAGCGGGATGAACACCTGCTCGGCGGTGCGGCGCACCACGTCGTACGTCGTCTCCCGGTTGCCCGAGGACGCGGTGATGTCCAGGAACGTCAGCTCGTCGGCGCCCTCGGCGTCGTACACCTTCGCCATCTCGACGGGGTCACCGGCGTCGCGCAGGTTCTGGAAGTTGACACCCTTGACGACCCGGCCGTTGTCCACGTCCAGGCAGGGGATGACTCGGACCGCCAGGGTCATGACTTCACGGCTCCTCAACCAGCACAAACAAAGAACACGAACAACAATCTGAGGATCTTCTAGCCTCTGCAGGCTTCCAGCTCCACCGACACCAGCACGCGCGAGTCGATGAAGCCCTGCACGATCAGCAGCGTCGCGACCGGACGCACCGAGTCGAACAGCTCCTTGTGGGCCCGGCCCACGGCGTCCACGTCCCGCGCGTGGCTCAGATACATCCGCGTACGGATCACCGAGTCCACGCCGAGCCCGAACTCGCCGATCGCCTCCAGCGCGCTGGTGAAGGCCACCTTGGCCTGCTCGTACGGGTCCCCCTCCCCGTACAGCACGTCGCCCCGGAAGGCGGTCGTGCCCGCCACCAGGACGCGGTCGCCCGCCGCCACGGCGCGTGCGAAGCCGAACGTCTCTTCCCAGGGAACTCCGCTCTGCACGCGCCGCACGGCATCGGCCGTCATGACACTGTGTCCTTTTTCAAGATGTGGCCTCCAAGGCCTCTTCGAGGGTGAACGCCTTCGCGTACAGGGCCTTCCCGACGATGGCGCCCTCGACACCGAGCGGGACGAGGCCGGCGATGGCCCGCAGGTCGTCCAGGGACGAGACGCCGCCCGAGGCCACCACGGGACGGTCGGTCCGCGCGCAGACGTTCTTCAGCAGCTCCAGGTTGGGGCCCTGCAACGTGCCGTCCTTGGCGATGTCGGTGACGACGTAGCGGGCGCAGCCCTCCTTGTCGAGGCGCTCCAGCGTCTCGTACAGGTCGCCGCCGTCGCGGGTCCAGCCGCGGCCGCGCAGGGTGGTGCCGCGGACGTCCAGGCCGACCGCGATCTTGTCGCCGTGCTCGGCGATGACCTTGGCGACCCACTCGGGGGTCTCCAGGGCGGCCGTGCCGAGGTTGACGCGGGTGCAGCCGGTGGCCAGGGCGGCGGCCAGCGAGGCGTCGTCGCGGATGCCGCCGGACAGCTCCACCTTGATGTCCATGGCCTTCGCGACCTCGGCGATCAGCGCGCGGTTGTCGCCGGTGCCGAACGCGGCGTCCAGGTCGACCAGGTGCAGCCACTCGGCGCCGGAGCGCTGCCAGGCGAGGGCGGCCTCCAGCGGGGAGCCGTAGGAGGTCTCGGTCCCGGACTCGCCGTGCACCAGACGGACGGCCTGGCCGTCACGGACGTCGACGGCGGGGAGGAGTTCGAGCTTCGAAGCCATCACAGGGTTCCGATCCAGTTGTTCAGCAGCTGCGCTCCGGCGTCGCCGGACTTCTCGGGGTGGAACTGGGTGGCCCACAGGGCGCCGTTCTCCACGGCCGCCACGAAGGGCTTGCCGTGCGTGGCCCAGGTGACCTTGGGCGGGTGCATCACCGGATTGCTCGTCTCGAGCTGCCAGTCGTGGACGGCGTAGGAGTGCACGAAGTAGAAGCGGGCGTCGGTGTCCACGCCGGCGAACAGTTCCGAGTCGGCCGGCGCGTCGACGGTGTTCCAGCCCATGTGGGGCACCACGTCGGCCTCCAGGGGCGCGACCGTGCCGGGCCACTCGTCCAGGCCCTCGGCCTGAACGCCGTGCTCGATGCCGCGCGCGAAGAGGATCTGCATGCCGACGCAGATGCCCATGACCGGGCGTCCGCCGGACAGCCGGCGGTCGATGATCCAGTCGCCGCGGGCCTCCTTCAGGCCGCGCATGCAGGCGGCGAAGGCGCCGACGCCCGGCACCAGCAGGCCGTCGGCGTTCATCGCCGCGTCGAAGTCCCGGGTGATCTCGACCTCGGCGCCGGTGCGGGCCAGGGCGCGCTCGGCGGAGCGGACGTTCCCGAAGCCGTAGTCGAAGACGACGACCTTCTTCGGGGTGCTCATCAGCTCCACACCTCCAGCCGCATCACGCCCGCGACGAGGCACATCGCGGCGCCGATGGACAGGAGCACGATCAGGCTCCTCGGCATCTGCTGCTTGACGAAGGAGACGATGCCGCCGACCAGGAAGAGGCCGACGACGATCAGGATGGTGGACAGGCCGTTCATGCTCTACAGCGCGCCCTTCGTGGACGGGAGGATGCCGGCCGCACGCGGGTCCCGCTCGGAGGCGTACCGCAGCGCCCGGGCGAGGGCCTTGAACTGGCACTCCACGATGTGGTGCGCGTTGCGCCCGTAGGGCACGTGCACGTGGAGGGCGATCTGTGCCTGGGCGACGAAGGACTCCAGGATGTGCCGGGTCATGGTCGTGTCGTACTCGCCGATCATCGGCGCCATGTTCTCCGGCTCGGTGTGCACCAGGTACGGACGGCCGGAGAGGTCGACGGTGACCTGGGCGAGGGACTCGTCCAGCGGGACCGTGCAGTTGCCGAAGCGGTAGATCCCCACCTTGTCGCCGAGCGCCTGCTTGAAGGCGGCGCCGAGCGCGAGGGCGGTGTCCTCGATGGTGTGGTGGGAGTCGATGTGCAGGTCGCCGTCGGTCTTCACGGTCAGGTCGAACAGACCGTGCCGGCCGAGCTGGTCGAGCATGTGGTCGTAGAAGCCGACACCGGTGGCGATGTCGGTCTTGCCGGTGCCGTCGAGGTCGATCTCGACCAGGACGGAGGTCTCCTTGGTGGTGCGCTCGACGCGCCCGACGCGGCTCATCCGCTCTGCTCCTGTTCCTTCTTCAGATCGCGCACCGCATCGAGGAACGCGTCGTTCTCCGCCGGGGTCCCGGCCGTCACCCGCAGCCATCCCGGTACGCCGTTGTCCCGGACCAGGACGCCTCGGTCGAGGATCTTCCGCCAGGCTTCGTGGGCGTCGGCGAAGCGGCCGAACTGGATGAAGTTCGCGTCCGACTCCGTGACGTCGTAGCCGATCGCCCGCAGTTCGCCGACCAGGCGGTCCCGCTCGCTCTTGAGCTGCTCGACGTACTTCAGCAGCGTGTCGGTGTGTTCGAGCGCGGCCAGCGCGGTGACCTGGGTGATCGCCGAGAGGTGGTAGGGCAGCCGGACCAGCTGGACGGCGTCCACGACCGCCGGGTGCGCGGCGAGATAGCCCAGGCGCAGGCCGGCGGCGCCGAACGCCTTCGACATGGTGCGCGAGATCACCAGGTGCGGCCGGCCCTGAAGCAGCGGCAGCAGCGAGGCGCCGTGGCTGAACTCGATGTACGCCTCGTCGACGACCACCATGGACGGCTTCGCCGCCTGGGCGGCCTCGTACAGGGCGAGGACCGTCTCGGGCGCGACCGCGTTGCCGGTGGGGTTGTTGGGGGTCGTGATGAAGACGACGTCCGGCTTGCGCTCGGCGATCGCCTTCTCGGCGGCGGCGAGGTCGATCGTGAAGTCCTCGCCCCGGGGCCCGGAGATCCAGCCGGTGCCGGTGCCGCGCGCGATGAGCGCGTGCATCGAGTACGACGGCTCGAAGCCGATCGCGGTGCGGCCGGGACCGCCGAAGGCCTGCAGCAGCTGCTGGATGACCTCGTTGGAGCCGTTGGCCGCCCAGACGTTCTCCACGCCGACCGGGTGGCCGCCGGTCTTCGTCAGGTACTTGGCGAGTTCGGTGCGCAGCTCGACCGCGTCCCGGTCCGGGTAGCGGTTCAGGCCGCGGGCCGCCTCGCGCACCCGCTCGGTGATCCGCTCGACGAGCGGCTCGGGCAGCGGGTAGGGGTTCTCGTTGGTGTTCAGCCGTACGGGGACGTCCAGTTGGGGCGCGCCGTAGGGGGACTTGCCGCGCAGTTCGTCCCGTACGGGAAGATCGTCGATCCTCACGTCGCTCACTTGCTCTCGGGCACCTTCCAGCCGAACCTCGCCTTGATCGCCGCGCCGTGCGCGGGCAGGTCCTCGGCCTCCGCCAGCGTCACCACGTGGTGCGCGACCTCGGCGAGGGCGTCCTCGGTGTAGTCGACGATGTGGATGCCGCGCAGGAAGGACTGCACGGACAGGCCGGAGGAGTGGCAGGCGCAGCCGCCGGTGGGCAGCACATGGTTGGAGCCTGCCGCGTAGTCGCCCAGGGAGACCGGCGCCCAGGGGCCGATGAAGATCGCACCGGCGTTGCGGACGCGGTCGGCGACCGCCGCCGCGTCGGCCGTCTGGACCTCCAGGTGCTCCGCGCCGTAGGCGTCGACCACGCGCAGGCCCTCGTCCAGGCCGTCGACCAGGACGATCGCGGACTGCTTGCCGGACAGGGCCGGGCGGATCCGGTCCTCGATGTGCTTGGTGGCCGCGACCTGGGGCTCCAGCTCCTTGGCCACCGCGTCCGCGAGCTCGACGGAGTCGGTGACGAGGACGGCGGCGGCCAGCGGGTCGTGCTCCGCCTGGCTGATCAGGTCGGAGGCGACGTGCACCGGGTCGGCCGTGGCGTCGGCGAGGACGGCGATCTCGGTGGGGCCGGCCTCCGCGTCGATGCCGATCTTGCCGGTGAAGTACCGCTTGGCGGCGGCGACCCAGATGTTGCCGGGTCCGGTGACCATGTTGGCGGGCGGGCAGGACTCGGTGCCGTGGGCGAACATCGCCACGGCGGTGGCGCCGCCGGCGGCGTACACCTCGTCGACGCCGAGCAGGGCGCAGGCGGCGAGGATCGTCGGGTGCGGCAGGCCGCCGAACTCCGCCTGGGCCGGGGAGGCGAGCGCGATGGACGGGACGCCGGCCTCCTGGGCGGGTACGACGTTCATGACCACGGAGGAGGGGTAGACCGAGCGGCCGCCGGGCGCGTACAGCCCGACGCGCTCCACCGGCACCCACTTCTCGGTCACCGTGCCGCCGGGCACGACCTGGGTGGTGTGGGTGGTGCGGCGCTGCTCGCGGTGGACCAGCCGGGCGCGGTGGATGGACTCCTCCAGGGCGGCGCGCACCGCGGGGTCCAGCTGCTCCAGCGCGTCCTTGAGGGCCTGGGCCGGGACCCGGACGGATTCCAGCCGTACGCCGTCGAACTTCTCGGCGAAGTCGATCAGTGCCGCGTCGCCGCGATGATGCACGGCCTCGCAGATCGGGCGCACCTTCTCCAGGGCGGCCGCGACGTCGAAGTCGGCTCGGGGCAGCAGGTCGCGCAGGGCGGGGCCCTCGGGGAGGGCGTCGCCGCGCAGATCGATTCGGGAGATCACGGATTCAATTCTCTCAGACAGCGCTCGCGTCCCGTTCGCCTGTATCAATGGCTGATACAGAACCCCTCCACAGGCGTATTCCGGCCTCTCCGCCGATTCCGGACGATCCCCTTCACCGACCGCGTTCAGACCCTCACCGAGCGGGCATCACCGGTGGTACGAAGCGGCAGAACTCACGGGTAGCAGGGGAAGAAGGGAAGAACCGTGACACAGGTGACCGGCGGCCGGGCCGGGGACCTGCCGGACGACCTGACCGATGTCGAGGCCGGGATGTGGCAGGCCTTCCGCAACGGCAGCGTGTACGACCTGCGCAGCGGGGACGCGGCGGTGGACGATCCGCACGGCGGGCATCCCTGGGGGCCCGAGCGGACGGTCCGGGCGCGGGTCGTGTGCTGGCTGCTGCTGGACGGCCCGCCCGCGCTCGCCGGGCGGGTGTCGTCCCTGAAGCTGACGGGGCTGCGGATCGCGGGGACCGTGGACCTGGCCGGGGGCACGGTGGTGCCGTACGTGGAGCTGAAGGGCTGCCGGTTCGAGCAGGAGGTACGGCTGCCCGAGGCGCACTTCACGACCGTGCGGCTGGTGGACTGCTCGGTGCCCCGGCTGGAGGCGGCCCGGGTGCGCACGGAGGGCGACCTGCACTTACCCCGCTGCCGCTTCCTGGGCGGCATACGGCTCACCGACGCGCACATCGGCACGGACCTGCTGCTCAACCAGGCGATCGTGCACCGCGACCGCACCGGCCGGTCGATCTCCGCGGACGGGATGACGGTGGGCCAGGACCTCCAGGCGGAGCTGCTCCGGTCGCACGGCGAGATCAGTCTGCGCGGCGCGAAGATCGGCGTGTCGCTGAGCCTGCGCGGTGCGAAGCTCGCCAGCCCGTACACGCGGTGGGCGCTGAACGCGCCGCAGCTGACCGTGGAGCGCACGCTGTACCTCACACCGGCCGGGGTCGGCAGCGCGCCGAGCGGGGTGACCCCGGCGCGCGGGACCCGGATCGAGAACTTCGAGAGCCAGGGCGGGGTGCGGCTGGACGACGGGCGGTTCGGCGACGCGGTCGACCTGGACCGGGCCCGGTTCGCCTTCACCGACGACCAGGTGCTCTCGCTGCGCCGGATACAGGCGCCCGAGCTGCGCTTCCTCGGGGAACGGCCGCAGCGCGGCCAGGTGCTGCTGTCCGGTGCGCGGATCGTCACCCTCGTCGACCGGGCGACCAGCTGGCCCGGCCCGGGCGGTCTGCACATGGGCGGCTTCGTCTACGGCAACCTGGTGCCGCGCGGCCCGTTCCCGCTGGCGGAGCGGCTGAACTGGGTGGCGGCGGCGACCGCCGAGTACAACCCGGAGCCGTACGAGCGGCTGGCCGCGGTGCTGCGCGAGGCCGGCGAGGACGAGGACGCGCGCGAGGTGCTGCTCGCCAAGCAGCGCCGCCGCCGCGAGACCCTGCCGCCGGCCGGCAAGCTCTGGGGGTACGTCCAGGACGGCACGGTGGCCTACGGGTACCGTCCGGGCCGGGCCGCGGTGTGGATGGCGGTGCTGTGGGCGGCCGGCTCGCTCGCCTTCGCGCACGCCGCCCATCCCCCGGTCAACCCCGGCCAGCATCCGCAGTGGAACCCCGCCCTGTTCGCGCTGGACCTGCTGCTGCCGGTCGTCGATCTGGGCCAGGCCGGCCAGTGGCAGCTGAGCGGCGCCTGGCAGTGGCTGGCGGCGGCGCTGGTCCTGCTGGGCTGGACCCTGGCCACGACGGTGGCGGCGGGCGCGACCCGGCTGCTGCGGCGGGGGTAGGGGCCTGCGGGCCCGGCGCCGCCGCGAGAGACATTGTTGAAGTCTCATCTTTTTACTCGACCTTGACCGGCCGGCGTACAACTTTCCCCGGCTTGCCTCGACCCCCTGGCGCGTCCCCGACCTGCGGACTTTCAATGGTCGGCACCATGGCTCTGCTTCCCCCCTTCATCCGCCCCACGCGGATGACAAGAACCGTGCCCCACCCCGTCACCGGGCTCCCCGCCGACGACGAGGTGCTGCTCGACGCGCCCGACGAGCGGCTGGGTCCGGCGCTGGTCGCCGCCGCCCAGGGCAGGTACGGGCCCGCCGCCGCGCTGCTCGCCGCCACCCGGGAGCGGGCCGGGTGGGAGGACCGCGACCGGTACGCGCTGCGGCTGGCCGCGTTCGCGCGTTCCCGCGCCGAGTGGCTGGACGCCTGGCGGGCCGCCGCCCCGCACGACCCGGACGCGCTGCTGGTCGCGGCCCAGCTCGCCGTGGACCGCGCCTGGCCCTCGCCGGGCCGGGCCGAGCTGCTGCGCGAGGCCAGCCCGCTGATCACGGCCGCCGCCCGCGCCGACGACCGCGACCCGGTTCCGTGGCGGGTCGCGCTGGACCACGCGCGCGGCAGCCGCGCCGGGCACACCTACTTCGAGGAGCTGTGGGAGGCCGCGGTCCGCCGCGCGCCGCACCACTACGGCTGCCATGTGGCGGCCCTGCGGTACCTGGCCGCCTCCTGGCACGGCTCCCACCCCGAGTGCTTCGACTTCGCCGACCGGGCCGCCCAGGACGCCCCCGCCGACTCGCTGGTGCAGGCGCTGCCCGTGCGGGCCGCCTTCTCCTACCTGACCGACGGCTGCGGGCCCGAGGTGCCGCGCGAGCGGCTGGACGCGGCGGCGGACCGGGCGATCGGACTCTCCGTCCGGCTCCCCGCGGCCACACCGCGGCCGGCGGAGATCCGCAACCTGCTCACCTACGTCCTGATCCGGCTCGACCGCCGCGAGGACGCCCGGGTCCAGCTGCGCCTCATCGGCCCGTACGCCACGTCCTTCCCCTGGGACCGGGTGTCCGAGGACCCGCTGGGGCTGTTCCTGGGACTGCGCGCCGACGTGGGCGCGGCACCGCTCGCCGGGCCGCCCCGGCATCCCCGAAAGTGAGCGCGGCGGACGGGCCCGCCCACACGACCATTAGGCTTTTGCGCCGTGACGACCGTCCGGCTCCCCCTCTTCCCGCTGAACTCGGTGCTGTTCCCGGGGCTGGTGCTCCCGTTGAACGTCTTCGAGGAGCGCTATCGCGCCATGATGCGCGCCCTGTCGAAGACCCCCGAGGACGCACCGCGCCGGTTCGCCGTCGTGGCGATCCGCGACGGCCACGAGGTGGCACCGAGCGCCCCCGGCATGCCCGATCCGACGGCGCGGCCCGAACGCGGGCCCGCGGCCGGCTTCGGCCCCGACCCGGCCAGGGCGTTCCACGGCGTGGGCTGCGTGGCCGACGCGGCGACCGTACGGGAGCGGGCCGACGGCACCTTCGAGGTGCTGGCGACCGGCACGACCCGGGTACGGCTGCTGTCGGTGGACTCCTCCGGCCCCTACCTCACGGCCGAGCTCCAGGAGCTGACCGAGGAGCCCGGCGACGAGGCGGGCGCGCTGGCCCAGGGTGTGCTGCGGTCCTTCCGGCAGTACCAGAAGCGCCTGGCGGGCGCGCGGGAGCGGTCCCTGTCCACCGGGGCGGAGCTGCCGGACGAGCCGAGTGTGGTGTCGTACCTGGTGGCGGCGGCGATGGTGCTGGACACCCCGACGAAGCAGCGGCTGCTCCAGGCCCCCGACACCTCCTCGCGGCTGCGCGACGAGCTGAAACTCCTTCGCTCGGAGACGGCGATCATCCGTAGTCTGCCGTCGTTGCCCGCGCCGGACCTGACGCGCGGCCCGACGAGCTTCAACTGAGGGAGAACAGGCCGCGATGGCGAAGAAGACCAAGAAGCAGTCCGGGGGCACCCCCGCGACGGTGGCCCTGACCGCGGCGGGCGTCGACCACACCGTCCACTCCTACGACCACGACCCCTCCCACCCCTCCTACGGCGAGGAGGCGGCCGAGGCGATGGGCGTCTCGCCGGAGCGGGTGTTCAAGACGCTGGTCGCGGACGTCGACGGCACGCTGACGGTGGCCGTGGTCCCGGTCGCGGGCTCCCTGGACCTGAAGGCCCTGGCGTCGGCGGTGGGCGGCAAGCGCGCGGCCATGGCGGATCCCGCGCTCGCGGAACGCACCACGGGCTACGTGCGCGGCGGCATCAGCCCCCTGGGCCAGCGCAAGAAACTCCCCACGGTCCTCGACGCCTCCGCCACGAACCACTCCACCATCTGCGTCTCAGCGGGCCGCAGGGGCCTGGAGGTCGAGCTGAACCCGGCGGACCTGGCACAGCTGACGGAGGCGGTCCTGGCCCCCATCGGCCGCGACTGACCAACTTGGCCGCGCCCCACCCGCGCGCCGGAAACCTACGCCGGGACCGACTCCCCGTACCCCTCCGGATCCCGCGGACCGAACAGCGCCGTGATCCCGAGATGCACCACCAGCGCGGTCAGCGGCCAGGCCAGCAGCGCCCCCTTCGCGCCCAGCTTCAGCGGCGCCGCGAAGGTCACGCCCTTCCCCACGGCCTGCGCGTGAGCGATCACGTCCTGCTGGGGCCCGAGCCACACCCCCAGCCGCCACGCCAGCACCGCCCCGAGCAACCCCCCGACGCACAGCGCCACCACCAGCGGCACACCCCCGCGCCGCCGCACGAGAAAGACGGCCACCGCGCTGAGCACCCCGAAGGCCAGCGCCAGCAGCGTGAACGTTCCGTCCACGCCGATCGCCTGCTCCCCCTCGGAGTCCTTGAGGTAGACCACCCAGCTGTTCCCGGTGACGTCCCCGACCAGCGGCACCCGCGGCGCCAGCCACAGCCACAGCAGGCCCATCAGCACACCGCCGAGCGCCACGGCCACCGTGATCACGGCGGCCTCCCGGACTTCGGTCTTCATCCCGGGGCCGTCCTGTCCGTCCTGTCCGTCCGGTCCGTACACGGTTCCCGTCGCTCCGGTCGGTCCGGTCGCTTCGGCTCCCGAGGCGGGCGGCTGCCAGGGCTGCCGCTCGGCCTCGCCGGACCGGGAGGGCTGTGCGGGCCGCCCGTGCGGCGGTGGTGGTGGAGTCAACGGTGAGGTCACCCTGTCATCGTGCCAGGTGAGTCTGTCAGCCGCGTCACCGGACGGCGGCCCGGCGATACGCCCAGGTGGCCACGGCCAGTGAGACCACCCCCACCGCGGCGCACACGGCCATGTCCACGCCCACGTACACCCAGTCGGGCCGGGCCGCGAAGGTGCGCGCGTACGCCTCCACCCCGTACGTCGACGGCAGCAGATCGCGGGCGAGCCGTACGATCCCCGGCATGTGGTCGGGCGGCAGCACGCCCAGCAGCAGGGCCGCCGACATGCCCAGCTGACCGAGCAGGGTGGCATGCTCCGGCCGTGGCGCGAGCAGCCCGCAGGCCGCGCCCAGCCCGGAGAGCGCGGCCCCCGCGAGCGGGATCACCGCCACCAGCACCCACAGATTGCCCAGCGGCAGCCCGAACAGCAGGCAGCCGAAGACCGCGGTGATCAGCGTGCCGGGCACGGTGAAGGACGCGTACGCGGCCGCCGCGCCCAGCACCACGGCCGCCGGCGGCACCGGCAGCGTCGCGTAGTGGTCGAGCCCGCCACTGGCCCGCAGCTGGCCGAAGTACTGTGCGAGCAGGTTCAGGGCGACGTAGGCGACGACGACGATCGACGCGCCGGCCACCACGGACCGGGCCTCACCGCCGCCGCTGACCACACCCCGCATCATGATCATGATGCCGACGGACTGGAAGGTCGCCACGAACAGCAGCGGGATGCGCGCCACCCGCGCCCGGGACAGCTGGGCCCGGTACACGGCCGCCAGGGACGGCCACAGCCGCGCCCGCGGCCCGAGGCCGACGGCCGCGGCCCGGCCGGCGTCACCGTCCCGCACGGCCGTCGCGGCGTCCCGGCCGGCCGTCGCGCCGGCCGGCGCGTCGGCGGATACGACACTCACGTCGAACTGCTCCTCTTCCCTACGTCCGCCAGGGCGTAGTCCAGTGCCGCTCACGCCTTCACCAGCCCCTGCCGGGCGGCGCCGCCCAGCGCCAGATAGACGTCCTCCAGGCTGGGCGTGGCGAGGGTGAAGTCGTCCAGCGCGGCGAAGGCGGCACCGCCGGTGACCGTGGCGACGGCGGCGCGTGCCTCCTCGGGCGCGAGCCGCAGCGTCCAGCGCCGCCCGGACTCGGTGGCCCGGTCCCGCAGCGCGGCGACCTCCGGCACCTCCAGGGGCGCCCTGTCCCGCCACACCAGTTCGACCCGCACCTCACCGGAGACCCGGTCCTTGAGCCCGGCCGGGGTGTCGCAGGCGATGACCCGGCCCCGGTCCAGGACGGCGACCCGGTCGAGGACGGTCTCGGCCTCGATGACGTTGTGGGTGACCAGCAGGACGGTGGTGCCGTCCTCGGCGCGCCGCCGGTCCACGGCGGACCACACCGCCCGCCGGGCCACCGGGTCCATGCCGGTGGTCGGCTCGTCCAGCACGAGCAGGGGGCGCTCGCCGACCAGCGCGGCGGCGAAGCAGGCGAGCCGCCGCTGGCCGCCGGAGAGCTTCTTCAGCGGGCGCCCGGCGATCGGTGCGAGGCCCAGTTCGTCGAGGACGGCGTCCCGCTCGGCCCGCGCCCGCCGGACGTCCAGGCCGCGCAGCCGCCCGGTGGTCTCGGCGGCCAGCGAGACGGTCAGCTCGTCCAGGGCGGTGGACTCCTGCCCGAGGTAGGCGAGGATCCGCGCCGCCCGCTCGGGGTGCGCCACGATGTCGTGGCCGAGGATCTCGACGGTGCCGGTGTCGGGGCGCATCAGGCCGGTCAGCTGCCGTACGAGGGTGGACTTGCCGGCGCCGTTGGGGCCGAGCAGCCCGAAGATCTCGCCGCGCCGGACGTCGAGTGCGACGTCGTCGGTGGCCCGCACCTCGGGCGTGCCGGGAGCGCCGCGCCGGCCGCGGGCCGCCGGGTAGGTCTTGGTCAGTCCGCGCACCGCGCACACGACGTCGTCCCCGTGCCGAAGTGCCTGTGCCGCGCGCGTACTCACAAAGGACGAGACTACGGGGTCCGTGGGCTTTACTCGTCCTTGGGGCGACCTCTCCCGGTTCCTCCGTGGCGTCCGCCCGGGACGAACCGCCGCCCCGCCTGGGCTCAGTCGCCCGCCGGGGCGTGCTCGGTGCCCGTGCGGACGTCGATCTCCCGCCAGAAGCCGGCCCGGATGGCGTACCGGTCGTGCTCGTCGATCTGGTCGTCCTTGTGCGCGAGCAGCCCGAACCGGGCGGCGTAGCGCAGCAGCTCGCCGTCGACGCGGTGCGGGACGCGCGGGTACATCGACGACAGCTTCTGGAGATGGCTCGGGTCGCCCAGCCGCTCCACCCAGCGCCGCGCGAAGACCTGCCCGACCTCGTACGGGTCGCCGCCGACGGTCGTGATGTCCTCCTCCCGGTCCGCCCACCGCTGCTCGGCCGTGGTCAGCTGGGCGAGGGTCGGCATGGAGGCGGCCTCGGGGGGCTCGGCGGCCACGCCGGAACGGTCGACCCAGCCCTTGTCGGAGGACCAGCGCAGGGTGGCGGTGGTGGGGTGCTGGGCGGGATGGGCGCCTGGGGCCCGCAGGGCGGCGAGGTCCTTGGGGGTGGGGACGCCCTTGGCGGGCATCCGCTCGTCGGTGCCGCCCCGCGCGCCAGCGGCGGCCGGGTGCGGACGCTCCTCGGCGGGGCGCTCGGCGGCCTGGGACAGCGAGGACTCGGGCAGCGGCGCGGAGAGGATCGCGGCGATCTCGGGCCGGGGTGCGGGCGGCGGCGCGCAGATGCCGCCGAACTCCTTGGCCTGTACGGCCTTGGTGATCCACGTACGGTCCAGGACGCGCCGCTCGTCGGCCTCGGCGACCAGGTCCTCGGACTGGTTGTAGTCGCCGTCGGCGGCCTGTACGGCCCACAGGTGGACGGCGACGCCGTGCTCCTTGGCGGCCATCATGCCGGGCAGCAGGTCGCCGTCGCCGGTGACGAGGACGACGTCGGAGCAGGCGCGGTTGCGGGCCAGCTCGGTCAGTTCGGCGTGCATCGCGGCGTCCACGCCCTTCTGCGCCCAGCGGCCGTCGCTGCGGGTCAGCGCGCCCAGCCGGACGGTGACCCGGGGCATCACACGGAGCCTGCGGTGCTCGGGCTGCGGGACGCGGTCGGGGGCGCCGTCGAACCAGTAGATGCGCAGCAGCGGGCGCTCGGTGTCGGACTCGGCCTGTTCGCGCAGGCCCTGGATGAGCGCGGTGTGGTCGACGGTGATCCGGGACCGCGACGGCTCCCCGGCGAGGAGGCTCGCGGCGGCCCCCAGCAGATACCCGGCGTCCACCAGGACGATGCAGCGGTCCACGCGTTCCACCCTCTTTCCGGGGAGGTTGCTTCGGGCTTGGAGCTTCGGGGTGTGCTTCGGGTTCGGTTCGGGCTTGGTTCGAGTCTGCCCGACCGCGCCGGGGTTAACGGCCCGAACTCGATCTTCGGCGTGGCGTTTCGGGGACTTGGGGCCCGATGACCCTTGTTACATACGGTAATTATCCGACATGCGTTCATTGTCAGCATATGTGAATCTGGTCCCGGCCCTGGCCCCTAGATCCCCCACAGGAGGCTGATCACCATGGCCAAGAACCGCAAGCAGGACCGCAGCCGGCAGAAGGCGTCCGTGGCCGCGAACGGCCCGCAGGAGACGGAGCACTCCCTGACGGAGTCGCAACCCGAGCACCACGCCCCGCAGGTCAGTCCCACGGACATGTCCCGCAAGGGCCGTCAGAAGCGCTTCGGCCACAACTGAGCCCGGCGTCCGGGCTGTTGACCGAGCCCTGAACCTGGTACCGAAGAGGGGCGTACCCGATGCGCACGGGCACGCCCCTCTTTTTTGTGGCTCGGTTCGCCTTCGGGGCGCTCCAGCCGGTGTCGCGCCCCTTCGGCTCACTCGTCCGTGACGGAACGCCGGTTGTCCGGCCTCAGCCCGCCAGGCAGGACGGTCCGAGGAGGACCTTCAGGTCGCCGAAGAGGGCGGGGTCGGGCTTCACCCGGTGGCGGTCCAGGCGCAGGACCGTGGTCTTGCGCGGGCCCTGGAGCTTGATCCGCACCTCGCTGTCGCCCTTGTGGTGGCTGAGGATCTCGCCGAGGCGGCTGACCATCGGCGGGGTCACCTTCAGGGCGGGGATGGTGAGGATCACCGGCGCGTTGGTGCCCGCGTTGGACAGGTCGGGGACCATCAGCTCCATCGCGACCAGGCGGGGCACGTCCTCGCGCTTGTCGAGGCGGCCCTTGACGAACACGACGGCGTCCTCGACGAGTTGGGTGGACACCAGCTGGTAGGTCGCCGGGAAGAACATGCACTCGATGGAGCCGGCCAGGTCCTCGACGGTGGCGATCGCCCAGGCGTTGCCCTGCTTGGTCATCTTGCGTTGCAGGCCGGAGATGATGCCGCCGATGGTGACGACCGCGCCGTCGGCGTGCTCGCCGCCGGTGAGCTGGGCGATGCCGGCGTCGGCCTTGTCGGAGAGCACGTGCTCCAGGCCGAAGAGCGGGTGGTCGGAGACGTACAGGCCGAGCATCTCCCGCTCCTGGGCGAGCAGGTAGGTCTTGTCCCACTCGTCGGGAGAGAACTCCACGTCGAGTCCGAAGCCGGGCTCGCTGCTGGTCTCCTCCCCCATCCCGCCGAAGAGGTCGAACTGGCCCTCGGCCTCCTTGCGCTTGACCGCGACCACGTTGTCGATCATCGGCTCGTACTGCGCGGTGAGGCCCTTGCGGGTGTGGCCCATGGTGTCGAAGGCGCCGGCCTTGATCAGCGACTCGGTGGTGCGCTTGTTGCAGACCACGGCCTCGACCTTGTCGAGGTAGTCGGGGAAGGAGGCGTACTTCCCCTTGGACTTGCGGGTCTTGATGATCGACTCGACGACGTTGGTGCCGACGTTGCGGACGGCGGACAGGCCGAAGAGGATCACGTCGTCGCCCTGGGCGGCGAAGTTCGACTCGGACTCGTTGACGTTCGGCGGGAGCACCCGGATGCCCATGCGGCGGCACTCGTTGAGGTAGATCGCCGACTTGTCCTTGTCGTCCTTGACGGAGGTCAGCAGGGCCGCCATGTACTCGGCGGGGTGGTTGGCCTTGAGGTAGGCGGTCCAGTACGAGACCAGGCCGTACGCGGCGGAGTGCGCCTTGTTGAACGCGTAGCCGGCGAACGGGACCAGCACGTCCCACAGTGCCTGGATGGCCTCGTCGCTGTAGCCGTTCCTGCGCGCGCCCTCCTGGAAGATGGTGAAGTTCTTCGCCAGTTCCTCGGGCTTCTTCTTGCCCATCACGCGGCGGAGGATGTCGGCCTCGCCGAGCGAGTAGCCGGCGATGATCTGGGCGGCCTTCTGCACCTGCTCCTGGTAGACGATCAGGCCGTAGGTGACGTCCAGGACCTCCTTGAGCGGCGCCTCCAGCTCGGGGTGGATCGGCGTGATCTCCTGCTGGCCGTTCTTGCGCAGCGCGTAGTTGGTGTGGGAGTTCATGCCCATCGGACCCGGCCGGTACAGGGCCGAGACGGCGGAGATGTCCTCGAAGTTGTCCGGCTTCATCAGGCGCAGCAGGGAGCGCATGGGGCCGCCGTCGAACTGGAAGACGCCGAGGGTGTCGCCGCGCTGGAGGAGATCGAAGGTCGTGGGGTCGTCCAGCGGCAGGCTGAGGAGATCGATGTCGATCCCCTTGTTGGACTTCACCATCTTCACGGCGTCGTCCATGATCGTGAGGTTGCGCAGGCCGAGGAAGTCCATCTTCAGCAGGCCGAGCGACTCACAGCTCGGGTAGTCCCACTGCGTGATGGTCACACCGTCGGTGTGCCTGACCCAGACCGGGACGTGCTCGGTGATGGTCTCGCTGGACATGATCACGCCGGCCGCGTGCACGCCCATCTGCCGCACCAGGCCCTCCACGCCGCGTGCGGTGTCGATGACCTTCTTCACGTCCGGCTCGTTCTCGTACATCCCGCGCACCTCGCCGGCCTCCGAGTACCGGGGGTGCTCGGGGTCGGTGATGCCGGACAGCGGGATGCCCTTGCCGAGGACGTCGGCGGGCATGGCCTTGGTGATGCGGTCGCCCATCGCGTACGGGTAGCCCAGCACGCGCGCGGAGTCCTTGATCGCGTTCTTGGCCTTGATGGTGCCGTAGGTGCCGATCATGGCGACCTTGTCGGCGCCGTACTTCTCCGTCACGTACCTGATCACCTCGACGCGCCGACGCTCGTCGAAGTCGATGTCGACGTCGGGCATCGAGATGCGCTCGGGGTTGAGGAACCGCTCGAAGATCAGGCCGTGCGGGATCGGGTCGAGGTCGGTGATGCCCATGGCGTAGGCGACGATCGAACCGGCGGCCGAGCCACGGCCGGGGCCGACCGCGATGCCGTTGTTCTTGGCCCACATGATGAAGTCGGCGACGACGAGGAAGTAGCCGGGGAAGCCCATCGAGATGATGACGTCCATCTCGTAGTCGGCCTGCTTCTGGCGGTCCTCGGGAATGCCGCCCGGGTAGCGGCGCTCCATGCCGCGGCGGACCTCCTCCTTGAACCAGGTGACCTCGGTGTAGCCCTCGGGGATGTCGAACTTGGGCATGAGGTCGCGCTTCTCGAACATGCCGGTGGTGTCCACCATCTCGGCGACGAGCAGCGTGTTGGCGCAGCCCTCCTGCCAGGCGTCCGAGGAGTCGATGGCGTACATCTCCTCGGTCGACTTCAGGTAGTAGCCGGTGCCGTCGAACTTGAAGCGGTCGGGGTCGGAGAGGTTCTTGCCGGTCTGGATGCACAGCAGGGCGTCGTGGGCGCCGGCCTCGTGCGCGTAGGTGTAGTGCGAGTCGTTGGTGACCAGGGGCGGGATGCCGAGCTTCCGGCCGATCTCGAGGAGGCCCTCGCGGACCCGGTGCTCGATGTCGATGCCGTGGTCCATCAGCTCCAGGAAGTAGCGGTCCTTGCCGAAGATGTCCTGGTAGTCGGCGGCGGCCTTGAGGGCCTCCTCCTCCTGGCCGAGGCGCAGCCGGGTCTGGACCTCGCCGGAGGGGCAGCCGGTGGAGGCGACGATGCCCTCGGACCACTGGGCGATGGTCTCCTTGTCCATGCGCGGCCACTTCTGGAGCCAGCCCTCGGCGTAGGCGTCCGAGGAGAGGCGGAAGAGGTTGTGCAGGCCGGTCCTGTTCACCGCCCACATCGTCTTGTGGGTGTAACCGCCGGAGCCGGAGACGTCGTCCCGCTTCTGGTGCGGCTGGCCCCACTGGATCTTGCGCTTGTTGCGCCGGGACTCGGGCGCGACATACGCCTCGATCCCGATGATCGGGGTGATTCCGGCCTTCTTCGCGGAGTGGAAGAAGTCGTACGCCCCGTGGAGGTTGCCGTGGTCGGACATGGCGATGTGCGTCATGCCCATCTCGTTGCACGCGTTGAACATGTCCTTCAGCCGCGCGGCACCGTCCAGCAGCGAGTACTGGGTGTGGACGTGCAGGTGCGTGAACGGCGGCTTCGACACGGCTTCGGCCTCCAAGGAGAACTCTGGGCGACGGGCTGCGGACAGTCTGGGGGACAGCGTCGAAGTCTATGCCCCGGCACTGACACTCGGAGCCGTCCGCCGCGTACCTTCGTGCGAGGAGAAACGCGGGCACTCCCCCGCCCCGCCGGACGTTGGGGTGAGGGAGGATCCGCGAAGGATCAGTCCATACGTCTCGTACCACCCGTACCAGGAGGCACCCAGCGATGTCGGTCCCCCAGCTCAGCGACGAGCAGCGCGGCGAGGAGATCCTCTCCGTCTTCGACACCGCCTTCGGCGAGCTCCTGGCCGCCGACCCGGCCGCGTTCCGCGTGAAGTTCCGGAAGATGGCGGCCTCGGCCTTCGCGTTCTACCGGGGCACGGCCTGCCTCTTCTACCACGACCTGGACAGCGAGAACGCCGGGTGGGGCGGCGGAAGGGGAATCAGCGGGCCGTACCTGGACGAGCGCACCTCGCGGGTGTGGATCCACGGCGACCTGCACGCGGAGAACTTCGGCACGTACATGGATTCGAACGGCCGGCTGGTCTTCAACGTCAACGACTTCGACGAGGCCTACGTCGGCCCCTTCACCTGGGACCTCAAGCGCTTCGCCGCCTCCATCGCCCTCATCGGCTACGCCAAGGCCCTGAGCGACGCCCAGATCACCGAGCTGGTGACGGTCTACGCCGCCGCCTACCGGGAGCGCGTCCACGCCCTGGCCACCGGCGCCAAGAGCGACGAGGTGCCGCCCTTCACCCTGGACACCGCGCAGGGTCCGCTGCTGGACGCGCTGCGTGACGCCCGCTCGCTGACCCGGTTCGGGCTGCTGGACTCCATGACGGAGATCCGTGACTTCGAGCGCCGCTTCGCGCCGGGCGGCGGCTCCATCGAGCTGGACGCGGCCACCCGCTACAAGGTCCTCGCGGCCTTCGACGGCTACCTGGAGACGCTGCCGGACTCCTCCCTGGCCCGCCCGGACTCCTACCGCGTCAAGGACGTCGTGGGCCGCCGGGGCATCGGCATCGGCTCGGCCGGGCTGCCGTCGTACAACATCCTCCTCGAGGGCCACAGCGACGCCCTGGAGAACGATGTCGTGATCTACATCAAGCAGGCCCAGACCCCGGCCGTCTCCCGGCACATCACGGACGCGGCGATCCGCGACTACTTCCAGCACGAGGGACACCGCACGGTGATCTCCCAGCGCGCCCTCCAGGCGCACGCCGACCCGTGGCTGGGCTGGACCGAGCTGGACGGCGCCGGGCAGCTGGTCGCCGAGGTGTCGCCGTACGCGGTCGACCTGGACTGGGGCGACATCGACGACCCGGAGGAGATCGCGCAGGTCGTCGCCGACCTCGGCCGGGCCACCGCCACCATGCACGCGGCGGCGGACGACACCTCGGGCGAGTCCCTGGTGCCGTTCTCCACCGAGCGGGCCATCGACGCGGCGATCGCGGCCGACGAGGAGGGCTTCGCACCGCTGCTCGTGGACTTCGCGCACGGCTACGGCGCCCGCGCGCGTGCCGACCACCAGATCTTCCTGGACCTGTTCCGCAACGGCCGGATTCCGGGTCTGTGACAAGAGGGCCGCTCACAGGGTCCCTTTAAGGACCCTTTACCGGCCCACGTGACACACTCTTCATTCGCTATGGACATATCCGGGACCCAGCTCAGAGCCGTGCGCGCGGCGCTGTTCACGGCCGTGGTCGTGACGCTCAGCACCACGTCGCACGTACTGCTGTCCCGGGTCCCGCTGCCGCTGAGCACGGTGGCCGCCGTCGCGGCCGCCGTGTTCCTGCTCGCCTACCTCCTGGCCGGCCGCGAGCGCGGCTTCGGGCGGATCGCCGCCCTGCTGATCCCGCTGGAGCTGGCCGCCGACACCGTCTTCACCACCGGCCAGCAGGTCTGCTACGGCCCCGCCGGCGGCCCGGTCGCCGGGCCGCTGCGCTCGGTCGGCTGGGACCTGCTGTGCGGCAACGACACGGCCGTCGGCACCCCGCTGGCCCGTATGACGGGCACGGACACCGACCGGCCGGCGGCCCTGCTGTCCCACGCCGACCCGGCGACCGCCTGGCTGCTGCTCGCCGCCCACGTCGGCGTCGGCCTCCTCGCCGCCGGCTGGCTGCGCCGCGGCGAGCGGGCCCTGGCCGAGCTGCTGCGCGCGGCGGCCGCGACCACGTTCCGGCCGCTGCTGGTCGCCGTCGCGGCGGTCACGGTCCGCCGGACCCGTACGGCCCGCCGGCCGGCCCGCCCCGCGCCCCACGCCGGCGTCCCGCGCGCCCGCCTCCTCGTGTACTCCCTGGGACGGCGCGGACCGCCGTGCTCACCCGCGCCCGCCTTCGCCCCCGTCCTCGCCCGCGTCTGAGCGACGGCCGCCGGCGGCGCACGCCGGGCACGAGCAGTCCCCCTTTCGCATCCCGCGCGGCCCGGCCGCGCGTCCCACAGGAGAACACCACCATGAGCAAGCGGAACAGCCAGCAGGCGAAGACGGCGGCCCGGGAGCGGCTGCGCGCCGAGCGCGAGCGCCAGGCCAAGCGCGCCAAGGTCAGGCGGCAGGTCATCGTCGCCTGCTCGGTCGTCGCCGTGCTGGCGGCGGCCGGCGGCATCGGCTATGCCGTCGTCCAGGCCAACAAGCCCGGTTACTGGGAGGCCGCGAAGGACCAGAAGCTGGTCAAGCCGGCCAACACCACCGGGGCGGACGGCACGACCGTCGTCATAGGCAAGAGCACCGCCAAGAAGACCCTCGTCATCTACGAGGACCCGCGCTGCCCGGTCTGCGCGCAGTTCGAGCAGACCGTCGGCGAGACGGTGAAGAAGGACATCGACGACGGCAAGTTCAAGCTCCAGTACGTCGGCGCCACGTTCCTCGACAAGAACCTGCCCGGTGAGGGCTCCAGGAACGCGCTCAGCGCCCTGGGCGCCGCGCTCAACGTCAGCCCCGAGGCCTTCCTCGAGTACAAGGCCGCGATGTACTCGGCGAAGTGGCACCCCGAGGAGACCGACGACAAGCTCAAGGACGACGCCTATCTGATCAAGATCGCCGACACGGTCCCCGCGCTGAAGGGCAACGCGGCGTTCCAGAAGGCCGTGAAGGACGGCACCTACGACAGGTGGGCGCTGGAGGAGTCCAAGATCTTCGACAAGGACGGCATCCAGGGCACTCCGACCCTGAAGATGGACGGCAAGACGCTGACGGGCTCCGACGGCAAGAACGCGCCCATGACGGTGGCCGAGTTCGACAAGGCGATCGACGCGGCCCTCAAGGCCTGACGCCCCGTCGGACGCCGGCCACCGCCTGAAGAGTGGGCGAACTTTCGGAGTTCGCCCACTCTTCCGTGTACCGATCAGTAACCTGATCGGTCGTGACCAGTCGACACAGATCCTCCGAGGCACCCGAGGGCCTCAACTCCCTTTCGCCCCGCCGCCGTACGGTCGTCAAGGCCGCGGCGGCGACGGCTGTCCTGGCCGGGCCGCTCGCCGCCGCGCTTCCGGCGCGCGCCGCCGCGGACGCACCGGCCTTCCTGCACGGCGTCGCCTCCGGTGACCCGCTGCCCGACGGCATCCTGCTGTGGACCCGGGTGACCCCCACCGCCGAGGCGGTGCCGGGCTCCGGGCTCGGCCCGGACACCGAGGTGAGCTGGGTGGTGGCCAGGGACAAGGCGTTCACGAACGTCGTCGCCAAGGGCTCCACCACCGCCACGGCCGCCTCCGACCACACCGTCAAGGCCGACATCCGGGGCCTCGCGCCGGCCACCGACTACTGGTTCCGCTTCTCGGCCGGCGGCACCGACTCCCCCGTCGCCCGCACCCGCACCGCGCCCGCGCACGACGCGGCCGTCGCGGGCCTGCGCTTCGGCGTGGTCTCCTGCGCCAACTGGGAGGCCGGCTACTTCACCGCGTACCGCCATCTCGCGGCCCGCGGCGACCTGGACGCCTGGCTGCACCTCGGGGACTACATCTACGAGTACAAGTCCGGCGAGTACGCGGCCCGGGACAAGGTCGTCAGGCCCCACGCGCCCGCGAACGAGATCATCACCCTCGCCGACTACCGCGTCCGGCACGCGCGGTACAAGACCGACCCCGACCTCCAGGCCCTGCACCACACGGCGCCGGTCGTCGCGATCTGGGACGACCACGAGTTCGCCGACAACGCCTGGTCAGGCGGCGCCGTCAACCACACCGAGGGCGCCGAGGGCACCTGGAGCGCCCGCAAGGCGGCGGCCGAGCAGGCCTACTTCGAGTGGATGCCGGTGCGCCCGGCGATCGAGGGCACCACCTACCGCCGGCTGCGCTTCGGCAGGCTCGCCGACCTCTCCCTGCTGGACCTGCGCTCCTTCCGCTCGCAGCAGGCGTCCACGGCGAGCGGCTCGGTCGACGATCCGGACCGCACGATCACCGGGCGTGCCCAACTCGACTGGCTGAAGGCCGGGCTGAAGGCGTCCGACACCACCTGGCGGCTGGTCGGCAACTCGGTGATGATCTCCCCGTTCGTCGTCGGCTCGCTCTCCGCGGACCTGCTGAAGCCGCTGGCGAAGCTGCTCGGGCTGCCGCAGGAGGGCCTGGCCGTCAACACCGACCAGTGGGACGGCTACACCGACGACCGCCGGGAGCTGCTGGCCCACCTTCGTTCCAACGCCATCCGCAACACCGTCTTCCTGACCGGTGACATCCACATGGCGTGGGCCAACGACGTGCCGGTGGACGCCGGTACGTACCCGCTGTCTCCGTCGGCCGCCACGGAGTTCGTGGTCACCTCGATGACCTCCGACAACCTCGACGACATCGTCAAGGTCCCCGAGGGCACGGTCTCGGCCATCGCCGCGCCGGTGATCCGCGCCGCCAACCGGCACGTCCACTGGGTCGACACCGACCGCCACGGCTACGGCGTCCTGGACATCACCGCCGAGCGCGCGCAGATGGACTACTACGTCCTGTCCGACCGCACCAGCCCGGACGCGACCTCCGCCTGGACGCGTTCGTACCGCACGCGCAGCGGCACGCAGAAGGTCGAGCGGACGTACGACCCCGTCTGACCGGCTCCCGCCGTCCCCTACAGCGAGTCGAGGAAGCCGAGCGCCACCCGCCAGGTGGCCTCGGCGGCCTCCGCGTCGTGGTCCGGCAGCTCCGGGTCGGTGTAGAGGTGGCCGGCCCCGGCGTAGCGGTAGACCTCCACGTCCGCGCCCGCCCGGCGCATCTGGAGATACCAGGCGCTCAGCCAGTCGTCCGTCTCGAACGGGTCCGGCTCGGCGACGTGCAGCTGCACCGGCAGCTCGTCCACCCGCGCGTTGGGCGCCACGTCCGACGTACCGTGCAGAAGCAGCAGCCCGCGGGCCTTGTCGTCGCCCAGGGCGAGGGTCTGGGCGATGGAGGCGCCGAGCGAGAACCCGGCGTAGACCAGGCCCCGCTCGGAGTAGGGCGCGGCGGCCAGCACGGCCCGCCGGAGCAGCTCCTCCTTGCCGATGCCGTCCTTGAAGGCCATGCCCTCCTCGACCGAGTCGAACGTACGGCCCTCGAAGAGGTCCGGCGTCCACACCTCGTGTCCGGCCGCGCGCAGCCGGTCAGCGGCCTGACGCACCGCGGGTCTGAGGCCATGGGTCGAGTGGAAGAGCATGATGTTCATGCGCCCATGGTGCCAGCCGGGCGCCGACGCGACACATGTCACAGGTTCGGGCCCCGCCGCCGCCGGTTACTTCCCAGACATGGAGAACGTACTCCGGCCCCTGACCGTGGTCGGTGGCTCGGTCGCCCTCACCCTGGTGATCGGCTGGGCCACCGACCTTCTGCTGCGCAAGGCCGACGAACGACATCACGAGACGCCCCTGTGGGGACTGCTGCGCCGGGCCCGTGTGCCCTATCAGCTCCTGTTGTGCAGCGCGCTGCTCAGAGGCTCCTACGACCAGGCCGAACTGCTTCAGGAGCACCGGGTCGGCGTGGGGCGGACGCTGACCCTGGTGCTGATCGGGTCGGCGGCGTGGCTGACCATCCGGATCGCGGCGGCGGTCGTCGAGACCTCCTACTCGCGCTACGCCAGTGCCCGCGCCCACCGCGACCCGGCCCGGGTGCGGCGGGTGCGCACCCAGGTCGAGCTGATCATGCGGGTGGTCTCGGCGGTCGTCATCGTCGTCGCGGCGGCCTCCATGCTGCTGACCTTCCCGGCGATGCGCACGGCCGGTACCTCGCTGCTGGCCTCGGCCGGCGTCCTCGGCATCGTCGCCGGTGTCGCCGCGCAGTCCACGCTGAGCAACCTGTTCGCCGGGTTGCAGATCGCCTTCGGAGACATGGTGCGCATCGGCGACACCGTGGTCGTGAGCGGCGAGTGGGGCACGGTCGAGGAGATCACGCTGACCTTCCTGACGGTACGGACCTGGGACGAGCGCCGGATCACGATGCCGGTGTCGTACTTCACGTCCAACCCGTTCGAGAACTGGTCCCGCGGCACCCCGCAGATGACCGGCACCGTCTTCTGGCATCTCGACCACTCCACGCCCCTGGAGGCGATGCGCGAGAAGCTGCGCGACATCCTGCGCGCGTGCCCTGCCTGGGACGGCCGCGCGTACAACCTGCACATCACGGACACGACGCCGACCACCGTCGAGGTCCGGGCGCTGGTGACGGCCAAGGACGCCGACGACATCTGGACGGTGCGGGTCGCGGTGCGCGAGGAGATGATCCGCTGGCTGTGCGAGGAGCACCCGTACGCCCTGCCGCGCGTCACCACGGCCGAGGCCGTGCTGCCGTACCAGCGCGTCGCCCGGGCGGTCAGTGACCGCGCTCCGCACCGCCGTTGACCTGGACGATCTGGGAGGTGATGTGACCGGCGGCCGGGGAGGCCAGCCAGTGCAGGGTGGCGGCGACGTCGCCCGGGGTGCCGGGTCGTCGGGTGGAGGTCTCCGCGACGAGCCGCTCGCGGCGGGCCTCGTCCATCGCGTCGCCGAAGAAGTCGGTGTCCTCGACGTACCCGGGGGCGACCGCGTTCACCGTGATCCCGCGCGGGCCCAACTCGCGGGCGAGGTCGTGGAGGTACGGGTGCAGGGCGGCCTTGGAGGCGGCGTAGGCGCCGCTGCCGGAGCCGCGGTAGGCGGCGATGGAGCTGAGGAACAGCACGCGCCCGCCCGGCTCGGCCAGGTGGTCCTTGAGGGCCTCGGTGAGCAGCACGGCGGTCAGGGTGTTGATCCGGAAGTTGACCAGCCAGTTGTCGGCGACGAGCTCGAGCGGGTCCTCCCGCTCCACCCGGGGCTCCAGCCTGCCGGACCCTCCGGCGCTGTGGATCAGCACGTCCACGGCGCCCAGTTCGCCGGCCGCGAACCGGGCGGCCCGCCGCACCCCGTCCACGTCGCTGAGGTCGGCGGCGCAGGTGAGCGCCCCGGGCACCGCCGCCTTGCGCAGCACCTCCTCCCGCCGTCCGAGCAGCAGGACCTGGTCCCCGTGGGCCGCGAACACCTGCGCCGTGGCCAGCCCGATCCCCGTACCACCACCACTGATCACCACATTGCGAGTCATGGACAGAGCCTAGGACGGTATCGGCGCATCACACGACAACTCGGGCGCGACGGCGTTCCGGGGGACCCGATGACGCCGGCTCAGCGCAGGCTGCGCACGTCGAGGTGGCGCAGCACCCGGTCGACGATCTCCGGGTCGGCGCCGGGCTCGCTGCGCGCGGCCAGCACCTCGTGGCGTGCCGCGCTCAGCATCTCGCCCTGGATCCGCCGCACCCGCTTCAGCCGCCGCACCCGGTGCTCGTGGGCCTCCCGGCGCTCCTCGTCCCCGATCTGCGGGTTGATCCGCAGCCCGATCTCGAAGGCCCGCCGCTGCATCAGCTCGGACAGCTCGTCCGGCAGGTCCTCGACCGACTCGATCTCGCGCAGCCGCCGCTTGGCCGCCTTGGCCGCCCGCACGGCAAGCTCCCTCTCGAACTCCTTCTCCCGCTCGGTGTCCGCCCGCACCCCCAGCCGCTTCACCAGCCACGGCAGGGTGAGCCCCTGGACCACCAGGGTCACCATGATCACGCCGAAGGCGATGAACACGATCTCGTCCCGGTCGGGGAACGGCGCACCGCTGTCCGTCTTCAGCGGCACGGCGAGTGCCAGCGCCACCGAGGCCACCCCGCGCATCCCCGACCACCACATGACGACGGTCTCGCGCCAGCCGGTCGGGATGTCCTCCTCGTAGTTCCGCGAGGCGTGCAGGCGCTTGGTCAGCCAGCTCGCCGGCAGCAGCCACAGCAGCCGTACGAAGACCACCACGGCCACGATCACCCCGGCCCAGCCGAGCAGCTCGCGCCAGTGGCTGGAGGCGGTCCGGACGGCGTTGTGCAGCTCCAGGCCGACCAGGCCGAAGGCCACCCCGGTGACGAGCGTGTCGACCACGTCCCAGACCGTGTGCCCGGCCAGCCGGGTCAGCACGTCGTCGGCGTCGGCGGCGTACTCGGCCAGGAACAGGGCGGTGGTGAGCACGGCGAGGACGCCGGAGCCGTGCAGCTCCTCGGCCAGGACGTAGGACGCGTACGGCACCAGCAGGGTCAGCCCGATCTGGAGGGTCGCGTCCTGAAGCAGGCCCAGCAGCTTGTTCGCGCCCCAGCCGAGGACCACGCCGACGGCCACCGCGACCACCGCGGACAGCACCAGGTCGAGACCGGCGTGCCAGGCCGAGAACTCCCCGCTGACGGCGGCGGCGATCGCGACGTGGTAGAGCACGATGGCCGTGACGTCGTTGAACAGCCCCTCGCCCTCCAGGATCGACACGAGACGGCGCGGCAGGCCGAGCTGTCCGGCGACGGCGGTCGCCGCGACCGGATCGGGCGGTGCGACGAGCGCGCCGAGCGCCACGGCGGCGGCCACCGGCAGCCCCGGCACGATGGTGTGGGCGACGGCGGCGACACAGATGGTGGTCACGAACACCAGCGCCACGGCCAGCAGGAAGATCGGCCGTCTGTTCGCCGAGAACTGCCGCCAGGAGGTGCGCCGCACGGCGGCGTAGAGCAGCGGCGGCAGCAGGGTGGGCAGGATCAGCTCGGGCGGGATGTCGACGTTCGGCACGAAGTCCAGGAGCGCGAGGACGATCCCGAGGAGCGTCATCAGTACCGGCGCGGGCAGGCCGAGCCGGTCCCCGACCGGGACGCTGATCACGGCCCCGAGCAACACGATGAACAGCAGGGCCAACTGGTCCACGCTCAGCGCTCCGGATGGTCGGACGTGCACACGGCAGGCTCAAGCCTGCCATGTCATCCTCCCCGCCCGCCCCTTCGGCCGTCGGGCCCTACAAGGCGCGCCGCATCGCCCGGTGCGGTATGCCGGCGTCCGGGAACTGGGGGCCGTACGCCTCGTACCCGAGCCGCTCGTAGAAGCCCAGGGCGTGGGTCTGCGCGTGCAGGTCCACCGCCGCTAGGCCGCGCGCGCGTGCCGCGTCCTCGATGGCGCGCACCAGGGCGGCACCGACGCCCAGCCCGCGGGCCTCCTGGGTGACGGCGAGCCGCCCGAGGGAGCCGACCTTCGGGTCGCCGCCCGTCCTGCCGGCGACCGCCTCACCGTGCAGCAGCCGTCCGGTGCCGAGCGGTGTCCCGTCCTCGCGGACGGCGAGCACATGGAGGGCGACGGCGTCGAGGGCGTCGTACTCGATGTCCTCGGGGACGCCCTGCTCGACGACGAAGACCTCCTTGCGCACCGCGAAGCAGGCCTCGCGGTCGGCGGGGTCCTCGGCGACGCGGGTGGTGTACGGCGTGCCGCCCGGCAGTGCGCTCATGCGTAGGTCTCCTCACGGACCCGGTCCAGGGCCGTCTGCAGGTCCTCGGGGTAGTCGCTGGTGAACTCCACCCACTGGCCGTCGCCGGGGTGCTCGAACCCGAGCCGCACCGCGTGCAGCCACTGCCGGGTCAGCTTCAGCCGCTTGGCGAGGGTGGGGTCGGCGCCGTAGGTGAGGTCGCCGACGCAGGGGTGGCGGTGGGCGGCCATGTGGACGCGGATCTGGTGGGTGCGACCGGTCTCCAGCTTCACGTCCAGCAGGGAGGCCGCGCGGAAGGCCTCGATCAGGTCGTAGTGGGTGACGGACGGCTTGCCGTCGGCGGTGACCGCCCACTTGTAGTCGTGGTTCGGGTGCCGGCCGATGGGCGCGTCGATGGTCCCGCTGGTCGGGTCGGGGTGGCCCTGGACGAGGGTGTGGTAGCGCTTGTCGACCGTGCGCTCCTTGAACTGGCGCTTGAGCGACGTGTACGCGTACTCGGACTTGGCGACCACCATCAGGCCCGAGGTGCCCACGTCGAGGCGGTGCACGATGCCCTGGCGCTCGGCGGCGCCGGAGGTCGAGATGCGGTACCCGGCGGCGGCCAGTCCGCCGATGACCGTCGGCCCGGTCCAGCCGGGGCTGGGGTGCGCGGCGACGCCGACCGGCTTGACGATCACGACCACGTCCTCGTCGTCGTGCACGATCTCCATGCCCTCGACCGGTTCGGCGACGACCTGCACAGGCGCGGGCGCCTGCGGCATCTCGACCTCCAGCCAGGCCCCGCCGCGCACCCGCTCGGACTTGCCGACCGCCGTGCCGTCGACCAGCACCTTGCCCGCGGCGGCCAGCTCGGCCGCCTTGGTGCGGGAGAAGCCGAACATGCGGGAGATGGCGGCGTCGACGCGCTCGCCCTCCAGGCCGTCGGGCACGGGCAGGGTACGGATCTCGGGAAGCGTGCTCACCCGTCGAGTATGCCGGACGGGTCGGACACCCCGGACCGGCGCCTGTGGACGACCGGGTCGGTCAGTCCCGGTGGACGGTGCCGTCCGGGTCCAGGCCGCGGAAGGACAGCAGCACGATCAGGATGCCGCCGCAGACGATCGCCGAGTCCGCGAGGTTGAAGACGGCGAAGTGCTTCGGGGCGATGAAGTCGACGACCGCGCCCTCGAAGACGCCGGGCGCGCGGAAGATCCGGTCGGTGAGGTTGCCGAGCGCTCCGCCGAGCAGCAGCCCGAGGGCGATCGCCCAGGGCAGGCTGTAGAGCTTGCGGGCGAGCCGGGTGATCACCGCGATCACGGCGGCGGCGATCACCGTGAAGATCACCGTGTAGGCCTCGCCGAAGCTGAAGGCGGCACCCGGGTTGCGGTACGCCTCCAGTTGCAGCCAGCCCCCGAGGATCCTCACCGGCGCGTGGTTCTCCAGCCTGGCGACCACGATCAGCTTGCTGACCAGGTCGAGGGCGTACGCGAAGGCGGCGACGGAGAACAGCACGGCGATCCGGCGCCCGCGACGGGGCCGATCGGCCGCGGCGGGGGCCTCGCCGGCCGCGCGGGGCTCACCCGCGCGGGAGGACGTCCCGGCCGGGTCGGCGGTCGCGCCGTCCGGGCCCGCGGGCTCCGCGGGGCCCTTCGCCGCCGTGGGGCCCGCCGCCGTGCCGTCGGCGCGCGCGCCCTCGGCGCCGGACCGCCGGCCCGGTGCCGTGTTCCCGCCGGGCCCGTCCTGCCCGGGCCGTGCCGCGTCCGGGGTGTCCGGCGTACCGATGATGCGCTCCGCCTCTGCCACGTGAGTCCCTCAACCTAGGTACCTGACTGAGGACGAGAGTACGGCACGTCCCGTACCCGGTTCAGTACCGGCGTTCCTGCTTCTGCTTGCACTCCACGCACAGGGTGGCCCGTGGAAAGGCCTGCATACGGGCCTTGCCGATGGGGTTGCCGCAGTTCTCGCACAGACCGTAGGTGCCCGCGTCCAGCCGGTCCAGGGCGCGCTCGGTCTGGACGAGCATCTCGCGCGCGTTGGCGGCGAGCGCCATCTCGTGCTCGCGCGTGATGTTCTTGGCCCCGGTGTCCGCCTGGTCGTCGCCCGCGCCGTCGCCGGAGTCCCGCATCAGCCCCGCGAGGGACGCCTCGGACGAGCTGATCTCGGTGCTCAGCCGCTCCATCTCGGACTCCAGCTCGGCGCGGGCCTCCGCCACCTCCTCCGGGGTCCAGGGGTCCTCGCCGGGGCGCACCGCGAGGTCGCCCGGCTCCACCGCCGCGGCGACGCGTGCCTTGGGGACGGCGGTCGTGGCCGCCGTGGCCGTGCCAGGAGTCTTCTTCGCAACCACCGTCGTGGCTCCCGTCTGCTTCGCGGCCCGAGCCGCGCCCGCCTTCTTGCCCGTGCTCTTCCTGCCCGCGCCGGCGCCGTCCCCACCCCGCGCGCGGGTGCCGGCGGCGCCCTTCGCCGCCGTTTCGGATGCCGTCGACCCGGAGTCCGGCTGCCGCGCGGAGGTCCCGGGGGTCTTCTTGCCGCCGGTGGTCTTCGCGCGCGGGCTGCGGTGCGGGGTGTCCTGCGCGCGCGTCTCCTCCGGCCCGGGTTTCTCCGCCGCCCTCTTCGCGGCGGGTTTCGCGGCGGGCTTCACGGCGGGTTTCGTGGTCTTCGGCTTCGTCCTCGTCGCTTTCGTCGCCTGCGTCGTCTTCGCGGCCGTGGACGCGGCGCGGGTGCTCGGCATCCCGTTCACGTCCTTGGCCGCACCGACGGAGGCGCCCGAACCCCGGGACCTGCCGGACGCCGACTGCTCGGCGGTCTTCTTCGCCACCATGGCCGCGGCCCCTTCACATATTGTGATCTTGCTCGCGAATCGTGCTGGGACGATAAATCGACTCGAGTCCCGCGGCAACGGGGCACGCCGCCCGATTCGCCCGCCTCGCGCGTACCGCTCGGCCGGCATGCATGCGTTGTGCCCAGCTCTTCGCCGGGTAATCCGACCAGCCGCAGGTCCTACGATCCGAACCCGGCGCACCTCGCCGTTCGGGTCACCGAGCACATCCCCGCCGGCCCCGCCCTCCGCGCGCCCCGCACGCCCGGCGCGCGGTCCCCGCGCCGCCCGCCGGCCCCGCGCCGCCTCCTCGCCGCCCCGCGCGCGAAAACCGGTCGGCCGCTGTCCCCGGGGCGCCGTACACTGGGCGGAGCGAGAAGCGTGGATGGGGACGAGTAGCGGCGTACGCAGCCCAGAGCGACCCGGGGACGGTGTGAGCCCGGGGGCGAGCGCGACGTGAAGATCACCCCGGAGCCGCCGGAAGAACACCCCAGCGAGACCGCGGGGGCCAGTAGAACCGGCATCGCGACCCCAATGAGGGGGCTCGCCGGAGCGTAGGGCGCACCGGGGAGCCAAGGAGGGTGGTACCGCGGGAGCGCGCCGCACACGGCGTGGAAGCACGACGCTCTCGTCCCTCCGACGGAAGGCAGTACGTCCGCCGGAGGAAGATCGATGACGCAGTACCGCCAGGTGCCCGCCCAGGTCGACCTGCCCGCGCTCGAGCACGCGGTGCTCGACTTCTGGCGCGAGCAGAAGATCTTTGCCAAGAGCCTGGAGCAGTCCGAGGGCCGCCCCGAATGGGTGTTCTACGAGGGCCCGCCCACCGCCAACGGCATGCCGGGCGCCCACCACATCGAGGCGCGCGTCTTCAAGGACGTCTTCCCCCGCTTCCGCACCATGCGCGGCTACCACGTGGCCCGCAAGGCCGGCTGGGACTGCCACGGTCTGCCCGTGGAGCTGGCGGTGGAGAAGGAGCTGGGCTTCTCCGGCAAGCAGGACATCGAGGCGTACGGCATCGCCGAGTTCAACGCCAAGTGCCGCGAGTCCGTGACCCGGCACACCGACGCCTTCGCCGAGCTGACGACCCGCATGGGCTACTGGGTCGACCTCGACGACGCCTACCGCACCATGGACCCCGAGTACGTGGAGTCCGTCTGGTGGTCGCTGAAGGAGATCTTCGGCAAGGGGCTCCTCGTCCAGGACCACCGGGTCGCCCCATGGTGCCCGCGCTGCGGCACCGGACTGTCCGACCACGAGCTGGCGCAGGGCTACGAGACGGTCGTCGACCCGTCCGTCTACGTCCGCTTCCCGCTCACCTCGGGCCCGCTGGCCGGCGAGGCCGCACTGCTGGTGTGGACGACGACCCCCTGGACCCTGGTGTCCAACACGGCGGTCGCCGCGCACCCGGAGGTGACCTACGTCGTCGCCACGAAGGGCCCCGAAGGCACGGAGAAGCTCGTCGTCGCCGAGCCGCTCGTCGGCAAGGCGCTCGGCGAGGGCTGGGAGACCACCGGCCAGACCTTCACCGGCGCCGAGATGGAGCGCTGGACGTACCAGCGTCCGTTCGAGCTGGTGGAGTTCTCCGAGCCGGCGCACTACGTGGTGAACGCCGAGTACGTGACGACCGAGGACGGTACGGGTCTGGTCCACCAGTCCCCCGCCTTCGGTGAGGACGACCTCAAGGTCTGCCGCGCCTACGGCCTGCCGGTGGTCAACCCGGTCCGCCCGGACGGCACCTTCGAGGAGGACGTCCCGCTGGTCGGCGGCGTGTTCTTCAAGAAGGCCGACGAAAAGCTCACCGAGGACCTCCAGCAGCGCGGCCTGCTCTTCAAGCACCTCCCGTACGAGCACAGCTACCCGCACTGCTGGCGCTGCCACACCGCGCTGCTGTACTACGCGCAGCCGTCCTGGTACATCCGCACCACGGCGATCAAGGACCGGCTGCTCCAGGAGAACGAGAAGACCAACTGGTTCCCGGAGACCGTCAAGCACGGCCGGTACGGGGACTGGCTGAACAACAACATCGACTGGGCGCTGTCCCGCAACCGCTACTGGGGCACGCCGCTGCCGATCTGGCGCTGCGAGGACGGCCATCTCACCTGCGTCGGCTCCCGCGCCGAGCTGAGCCGGCTGACCGGCACCGACCAGTCGGGCCTGGACCCGCACCGGCCGTTCATCGACGAGGTCACCTTCGCCTGCCCGCACGAGGGCTGCGGCAGCACGGCCACGCGCGTACCGGAGGTCATCGACGCCTGGTACGACTCGGGTTCGATGCCGTTCGCGCAGTGGGGCTACCCGTACAAGAACAAGGAGCTGTTCGAGAGCCGCTACCCGGCGCAGTTCATCTCCGAGGCCATCGACCAGACCCGCGGCTGGTTCTACACGCTGATGGCGATCGGCACGCTGGTGTTCGACGAGTCGTCGTACGAGAACGTCGTGTGCCTGGGCCACATCCTCGCCGAGGACGGCCGCAAGATGTCCAAGCACCTGGGCAACATCCTGCAGCCGATCCCGCTCATGGACCAGCACGGCGCGGACGCGGTCCGCTGGTTCATGGCGGCCGGCGGCTCCCCGTGGGCGGCCCGCCGGGTCGGCCACGGCACCATCCAGGAGGTCGTCCGCAAGACGCTCCTGACGTACTGGAACACGGTCGCCTTCCAGGCGCTGTACGCCCGTACGTCGAACTGGGCGCCGTCCGGGGCCGACCCGGCCCCGGCCGACCGCCCGCTGCTCGACCGCTGGCTGCTCAGCGAGCTGCACGCGCTGACCGACCAGGTCACGCAGGCGCTGGAGGCGTACGACACCCAGCGCGCCGGCAAGCTGCTGTCCGCGTTCGTCGACGACCTGTCCAACTGGTACGTGCGCCGCTCGCGCCGTCGCTTCTGGCAGGGCGACAAGGCGGCGCTGCGCACGCTGCACGAGGTCGTCGAGACGGTGACGAAGCTGATGGCGCCGATCACGCCGTTCATCACGGAGCGGGTCTGGCAGGACCTGATCGTGCCGGTCACCCCGGGCGCCCCGGAGTCCGTCCACCTGTCCTCCTGGCCGAAGGCGGACCTGACCGCCATCGATCCGGAGCTGTCGCGGCAGATGGTGCTGGTGCGCCGGCTCGTGGAGCTGGGCCGGGCCACCCGCGCGGAGTCGGGCGTCAAGACCCGTCAGCCGCTGCGGCGGGCGCTGGTGGCCGCCGCCGGCTTCGAGTCCCTGGACCGGGAACTGCACGCGCAGATCACCGACGAGCTGAACGTCTCCTCGCTGGCGTCGCTCAGCGAGGTCGGCGGGTCGCTGGTGGACACCACCGCGAAGGCCAACTTCCGGGCGCTGGGCAAGCGGTTCGGCAAGCGGGTGCAGGACGTGGCCAAGGCGATCGCCGGGGCCGACGCGGCGGCGCTGTCGCTGGCGCTGCGGGAGGGCACGGCGTCGGTGGAGGTCGACGGTGAGACGGTCACGCTCGCGCCGGACGAGGTGATCATCACCGAGACTCCGCGTGAGGGCTGGTCGGTGGCGTCCGACGCGGGTGCGACGGTGGCGCTGGATCTGGAGATCACGGAGGAGCTGCGCCGGGCGGGCCTGGCCCGGGACGCGATCCGGCTGATCCAGGAGGCTCGCAAGAACAGTGGGCTGGATGTGGCGGACCGGATCGCGCTGCGGTGGGTGTCCACGGACCCGGCGGTGATCTCGGCGCTGTCCGAGCACGCGGGGCTCATCGCGGAGGAGGTTCTCTCGACGGACTTCGCGCAGGGCGAGGCGGACGACACCTACGGTGCCGCGTTCACCGACGAGGGGCTGTCGCTGACGTTCCGTCTGCGCAAGGTGTGAGTTCCGGCGGGGCGGGCGCCCAAGGGTGTTCGCCCCCGCCGCCCCTGCCCTTCCCGTCCCCGGGGGCTCCGCTCCCGGACCCCCTTCGCGCAGTTCCCCGCGCCCCCGAAAGAACAGACCGAACGGCCCCGGAGGTTTCACCTCCGGGGCCGTTCGTGCAGGCTGCCGACGCCTTTGTCGCAGGAACCCTCAGGGGGTCCTCAGTTGTCGTCCTCGTCGATGAGGAAGCCGCGCATCGGGGACGGCGCCTGGCCCATGGGAGACGGGCCCTGCGGGCGTACCGGTGCCATCGGCTGGGTCATCGCCGGGGACATCTGCTGCTGGCCGCCGTAGGACGGGCCGGACGGGCCGGGCGAGCCGCCCATCGTCTGGTTGCCGCCGTAGGACGGGGCGCTCGCGCCGGCCGGGGCCATGGAGGGCGCCGGGGACGGCGGGAGCGAGGCCGTCGCGGGGGTGCGCGGCGGGGCCAGGGAGTCGTCGGCCTGGGTCTCCAGCTGGCGCAGCTGGGACTCGAGGTACGACTTCAGGCGCGTGCGGTACTCGCGTTCGAAGCCGCGCAGGTCCTCGACCTTGCGCTCCAGCGTGGCGCGGGCGGACTCCAGGGAGCCCATCGCGACGCGGTGCTTCTCCTGCGCGTCCCGCTCCAGCGCGTCGGCCTTGGCGCGGGCGTCGCGCTCGAGGCCCTCGGCACGCGAACGCGCCTCGCCGACGATCTTGTTGGCCTCGGAACGGGCCTCGGCGATCGCCTGGTCGGCGGTCTGCTGGGCCAGCGACAGGACGCGCGCGGCGCTGTCGCCACCGGGACCCTGACCCATCGGGCCGGGACCGCCCATGGGACCGGGGCCGCCCATCGGGCCCGGACCCATCTGGCCCTGCATCGGACCCTGGCCCATCGGACCAGGACCCTGGCCCATCGGGCCGGGACCCTGCGGGCCCTGTCCGCCGGGGCCGGCGGGCAGCTGCGGGGCACCGCTCGGCAGCTGGGGCGGGCCACCCATGGGGCCACCCATCTGCTGCTGCGGCGGGCCCGATATCCCGGCGGGAACCGGAGCGCCCGGACCTCGCATGCCCTGCTGAGGCATGCCACCCTGCTGAGGCATACCGCCCTGCTGAGGCATACCGCCCTGCGGATGCTGCGGCTGGTCCTGCTGCTCCGGGGGCTTGCGCATGTTCTGCTGGTTCTGCGCAGCGGCGCGGGTGGCCGCGGCCAGCTTGGCGCGCAGGTCCTCGTTCTCGCGGAGCAGACGGGTCAGCTCGGCCTCGACCTCGTCGAGGAAGGCATCGACCTCGTCCTCGTCATAGCCTTCTCGGAGGCGGACGGTCGTGAACTGCTTGTTCCGCACGTCCTCGGGGGTCAACGGCATCTCTTCACCTCAACGTAGTCATCGGCAGTCGGCAAGACCGTATCGTCCACTGTCACGTCGCCAGGTTCCCCACGATGGCGATCAGGACGTAGACGATGATCATCAGTACGAAGAAGGACAGGTCGAGCGCCACGCCCCCGAGACGCAGCGGCGGGATGAACCGCCGCAGAAGCTTCAGCGGTGGATCGGTGACAGTGTAGGTGGCCTCAAGAACGACCACCATCGCCTTGCCGGGTTGCCACGAGCGGGCGAACTGGAACACGTAGTCCATGACGAGCCGGAAGATCAGCACGATGAGGAACACCATCAGCGCGATGTAGAGAACCTCCATGGCCACGCCCATGATCGGTGCTTCCCTCTCCCCTGTTCCGTGCCTGTCGTCCGGTCTGTGTCTCAGCTCTGGTTGAAGAACCCGCCCTCTGCGATGCGGGCCTTGTCCTCCGCCGTGACATCGACGTTAGCAGGCGACAACAGAAACACCTTCTGCGTCACCCGCTCGATGCTGCCGTGAAGACCAAACACCAATCCGGCGGCAAAGTCGACAAGTCGCTTCGCGTCTGTGTCATCCATCTCAGTGAGATTCATGATCACCGGGGTGCCCTCACGGAAGTGTTCCCCGATGGTACGGGCCTCGTTGTAGGTCCGGGGGTGCAGCGTGGTGATCCGGTACGGCTCACGTTCGGACACGACCTTGGGCATGATCACCGGTGCGTTCTTCTCCAGGCTTGCGCGTTCTTGTGTGATGGACGCCACGGGCGCGATGCGCGCCGGACGCCCCGATTCCGCCGGAAGCGAAGTGGAATGGGACACGGGTTCGCGGGGTGCCGGAGGCTGCACCACGCGTACCGGTTCGTCCCTTTGTGACTGGTGTGTCCCAAGTGACTGATGCGACGGTTCGTGCCGTCGGCGGTCCCGCTCGGGCTCCGGGTCCAGTTCGGGCTCGAACTCGTCATCGGGGTCGAAACCCCGGCCGTCGTACCCATCGTCCTCCACGAGGCCGAGGTAGACCGCCATCTTGCGCATCGCGCCGGCCATGCTCTGAGTCCTCCGCTCTGTGGTGGATCCGCTGACGACCGCCAAGTCCCCGCGATCCACGAGGTCGTTGCGCCTTCTTCGGCGGTATTGACCATATTTTCTGCTGTGGTCCGACTTCCTGGCGACGTTACCCGAGCCTGGGGCGGACTCCGAGTACCGCAGTGCCGACGCGTACGTGTGTCGCTCCGGCGGCCACGGCCTGTTCGAGGTCCGCGCTCATCCCTGCCGAGACCATGGTGGCAGTCGGATGGCTCCCGCGCAGGGAGGTCGACAAATCCATGAGCCGTTCGAACGCCGCCCGTTGGTGTCCGGCGTACTCGCCGGTCAGCGGCGCGACGGTCATCAGCCCGTCGAGCCGGAGCCCCTCGGAACGGGCGACGAGGTCGGCCAACTCTTCGATTCCGCCGGGTCCCACGCCACCCCGCTCCCCCCGGCCGCTCTCACCCGCGTCCAGGGCGACCTGGATCAGGCAGCCCACCTCGCGCCCGGCCCGTACGGCCTCCTTCGAGAGCGCGGTGACGAGCCGGGAACGGTCGACGGACTGCACGACATCCGCATAACCCACCACGGATCGCACCTTGTTGGTCTGGAGTTGACCGACAAAATGCCAACTGAGGGACAGATCCGCACATTCGGCGGCCTTCGGCGCCGCCTCCTGGTCGCGGTTCTCGGCGACATGGCGCACACCGAGTTCGGACAGGATCCGCACATCCGCGGCCGGGTAGGTCTTGGTGACCACGATGAGGGTCACCTCCTGACGCGGGCGCCCCGCGGCCGCGCACGCGGCGGCGATGCGCTCCTCAACCCTCGCCAGATTCCCGGCGATTTCTTCCCTACGGTCCGTCATGCCCCATCAGTCCAGCCAGACATAGCCCGCGAGCCGGCCGGTGGTGCGGTCGCGGCGGTACGAGAAGTGGTCCTTCGACTCCCGCGTGCACACCGGCGACTGCTCCCGGTCGTGCACCCCGAGGCGCTCGAGCTGCGCGTGCACCCCGGCGCTCACGTCCACGGCCGGCGTGCCCCAACTCGTCTCGGCGTACGCCGCAGGTTCGACGGCGGACACCTCGGCGCGCATCGCCTCCGGCACCTCGTAGCACCGGCCGCACACCGCGGGTCCGGTGCGGGCGACGATCCGGCCCGGCTCGGCGCCGAGTTCGACCATGGTGCGCACGGCGGCGGGAACCACTCCGGCCACCATCCCGGGCCGTCCCGCGTGGGCCGCGGCGGCGATCCCGGCGACGGGGTCGGCGAGCAGCACCGGGGTGCAGTCGGCGGTGAGCACGGCGAGGGCGAGCCCGCGCCGGCGGGTGACGACCGCGTCGACGGACGGGATGTCGGCCGCCGTTCCCCAGGGTTCGTCCACCACGGCCACGTCCGTCCCGTGCACCTGGTTCATCCAGACCACCCGAGCCGGGTCGAGTCCGAGGGAGCCGGCCGCCCGTTCGCGGTTGGTGCGTACGGCGCCGGGGTCGTCGCCGACCGCGCCGCCGAGGTTGAGCTCCTCGTACGGAACGGCGCTCACCCCGCCCCACCGGTCGGTGAAGGCGAAGTGCGCGCCGTTCACGGTGTCGCGCTGTCCTATCACTTGAGGAAGTCCGGTACGTCCAGTTCCTCGGCCGCGCTGTCCGAGTAGCTCCGCGGCGCCGGGGGGACCGGCGGCGAGACCGGGAGTTCGTTGACCGGCTCCGGGGTCACGGGCTCCGGCTCCTCCTTCGGGGTCACGCTGCCCAGCGAGCCGAAGGTCGGACGGCTCTCGGACTGCCGTACCGGGGTGGGCTCCTCGCGGCGCTGCGCGGGCGTGGTCGCACCGAGGACGTTGTCCCGGCGGGCCGGGGGCTGGCCGCCGTCGAAGCCGGCCGCGATCACGGTGACCCGGACCTCGTCGCCGAGGGCGTCGTCGATGACCGCGCCGAAGATGATGTTGGCCTCGGGGTGGGCGGCCTCGCTGACCAGCTGGGCGGCCTCGTTGATCTCGAACAGGCCGAGGTCGGACCCGCCGGAGATGGACAGCAGCACGCCGCGGGCGCCGTCGATGGACGCTTCCAGCAGCGGCGAGGAGATCGCCATCTCGGCGGCGGCCACCGCGCGGTCGTCGCCGCGGGCCGAGCCGATGCCCATGAGCGCCGAACCGGCCTCCGACATGACCGACTTCACGTCGGCGAAGTCGAGGTTGATGAGGCCGGGCGTGGTGATGAGGTCGGTGATGCCCTGGACACCGGAGAGCAGGACCTGGTCGGCCGACTTGAAGGCGTCCAGGACCGAGACCTGGCGGTCCGAGATGGACAGCAGCCGGTCGTTGGGGATGACGATGAGGGTGTCGACCTCTTCGCGCAGCTCGGCGATGCCGTCCTCGGCCTGGTTGGCCCGGCGCCGCCCCTCGAAGGTGAACGGGCGGGTGACCACGCCGATGGTGAGGGCGCCCAGCGAGCGCGCGATGTTGGCCACGACCGGCGCGCCGCCGGTGCCGGTGCCGCCGCCTTCACCGGCCGTCACGAAGACCATGTCGGCCCCCTTGAGGACCTCCTCGATCTCCTCGCGGTGGTCCTCGGCGGCCTTGCGGCCGACGGCCGGGTTGGCTCCGGCGCCGAGTCCGCGGGTGAGTTCGCGGCCGACGTCGAGCTTGACGTCGGCGTCGCTCATCAACAGCGCCTGTGCGTCGGTGTTGATGGCGATGAACTCGACGCCCTTGAGACCGACCTCGATCATCCGGTTGATGGCATTGACACCACCGCCGCCGACACCGATGACTTTGATGACTGCGAGGTAGTTCTGCGGTGCTGCCACGTCGAAGGCCTCTCGCCTCGAGTTACGTGTCGCCGAATCGTCGAAGCACTGCTGCCTCGCGGTCCGACGACTGATGCCGAATGGGACGGTCCGTAGTGCCGACCCGAACCCTAACCCTGAAGTTTAGGGTTACCAGTGTGTCTGTTCCCTGAAGTCTTCTGAACAGGACACTAAGTCGACAAGTGGCGCCCGTTCAACGAACACGCCGAACCTCCCGTTTTTCTTTTCACCCTATGTGATCAGGCATAGCGCTGCCCAACCAGGGTGCTGGCCTGCGCGGATGTGCGTCAACTCCCCGAAGAGGCAGGGGCGGTGGGGACGCTGACGTCGAAGTGCCGCGCACCGGGGGCCGCTTTCATCAGCGCGGTGAGCGCGCGGGCCTTCTCGGCGCCGTTCTCCGCGCTGCCCCAGGCGACGGTGCGGCCACCGCTCAACTCCAGCGAGATGTCGTCGTAGGTACGGACCTTGACGACCCGGGTCTCGCGGGCGACGGCCGCCGGGATCCTTCCGGCGACGGTGACCGCCTCGCGCACGAGCCTGCTCTCGTCGAAGCGCCGCAGGCTCGCCGCCGCCGAGCCGTCGCGGGAAAGCGACAATTCCAGGACGGGCACGCCTTTCGGCGCCTGCGAAACCGTGGCGAACCGGACGCCGCCGCGGTCCACTTCGATGAACTTTCCGCCCTTTTCCTCCACCATGACCGCGGTACGTTCGACCACTTTCAGGTCGATTCCGTGCGGCCATGAACGTGTGACGTCAACCGTGTCAATTCGGGGCAATTGACGACGGAGCCGGGCGGCGACCGCGTCGGTGTCGACGGAAATGAGCGGGTCCCCCGCCGGGACCGCGGCGGCGGCGCGCACCTGGGCGGGCGTCAACTCCCGTGTCCCGGAGACGGACACCCGCTCCACCCGCGTCCACGCGGAGCCGTACAGGAGCCAGAGGGAGCCGGCGGCGAGGAGCAGCAGGGCCAGAGCCAGGATGACGATCGTACGAAGGCGCGGCGGCCTGAACCGGCGGACCAGGGGCGGGCCGGACGACTCCTGCTGGCGTTCACCGCGCTCGGCGGTCGTCGGTCCGGCCACGCTCTCAAGCCCCTTCGGTCATATGGTCCTAACGGCGCGAGGCGATCGCCTCGTACACCATGCCGACGAGCAGGTCGTCGGCGTCCCGGCGGCCGAACTCCCCGGCGGCACGGGACATCTGGTACAGCCGGTGCGGATCGGCCAGCACGGGCAGGACATTGTGCTGCACCCACTCCGGGGTGAGGTCCGCGTCGTCGACCAGGAGTCCTCCGCCGGCCTTCACCACCGGCTGGGCGTTCAGCCGCTGTTCGCCGTTGCCGATGGGCAGCGGGACGTAGGCGGCCGGGAGCCCGACGGCGGAGAGTTCGGCGACGGTCATCGCGCCGGCGCGGCAGAGCATCATGTCGGCCGCGGCGTACGCGAGGTCCATCCGGTCCAGGTAACTTACCGGGATGTAGGGAGGCATCCCCGGCATCTGGTGCACCTGCGGCAGTTCGTTCTTCGGCCCGACCGCGTGCAGGATCTGGATGCCCGCCTGCTGGAGCCAGGGCGCGACCTGCTGGACCACCTCGTTGAGCCGGCGGGCGCCCTGGGAGCCGCCGGAGACCAGCAGTGTGGGCAGGTTGGGGTCCAGGCCGTACGCGGCGCGCGCCTGGGGGCGTACGGCGGCCCGGTCCAGGGTGGCGATGGCGCGGCGCAGCGGGATACCGATGTAGCGGGCGTTCCTCAGCTTGCTGTCCGGGGTGGAGACGGCGACCTGGGCGGCGTAGCGCGAGCCGATCTTGTTGGCCAGGCCGGGGCGGGCGTTCGCCTCGTGGATCACGATGGGCACGCCGAGCCGCTTCGCGGCGAGGTAGCCGGGCAGGGCGACATAGCCGCCGAAGCCGACCACGGCGTCGGCCTTGGTGCGCTCCAGGATCTGCTCGGCGGCCTTGATCGTGCCGCGCAGCCGGCCCGGGACGGTGATCAGCTCAGGGGTGGGCTTGCGCGGCAGCGGCACCGCCGGGATCAGCGCGAGCTCGTAGCCGCGCTCGGGTACGAGCCGGGTCTCCAGGCCGCGCTCCGTGCCCAGGGCCGTGATTCCCACGGTCGGGTCCTGCCTGCGCAGGGCGTCCGCGAGGGCGAGCGCGGGCTCGATGTGGCCCGCGGTACCTCCGCCGGCGAGTACGACATGCACCGAAATTCACCGCTCTCCGGACGGACGCGCCGCCGAGGCACGCCGTCGCATCGTGTTCCATCTCCGAGGCCCCTGGCCGGACCCCTGGCCCGATCCTGCACCGGACACCCGGCCCGAGCCACGGCCCGATCCCCCGCCGGGCTCCCGGCCGGAGCCACGGCCGGGTTTCCGGCCGGCACTCCGGTCGGGCTTGCGTCCGGACTTCCGGCCGGCCGCGGAGCCTCCCGCCCGCTTTCTACCAAAGCGAGGCTGCCGCATGGCAAGCGCCGCCCGCGCAGCGGGTTCGTCCCGCGCGAAGGCGATCAGCAGCCCGATGGCGAACATGGTCGGCAGCAGGGCGGATCCCCCGTAGGAGAACAGCGGGAGGGGGACGCCGGCGATCGGCAGCAGACCGAGCACCGCACCGATGTTGATCACCGCCTGAGCGGTGATCCAGGTGGTCACTCCTCCCGCGGCGTACCTCACGAAGGGGTCCTCCGTGCGTCCGGCCACGCGGATGCCCGCATAGCCTAGAGCCGCGAACAGGGCGAGCACCGACAGCGTCCCCGCCAGGCCCAGTTCCTCACCGGTGACGGCGAAGATGAAGTCGGTGTGGGCCTCGGGGAGTTGCCCCCATTTTTCCACACTCGCACCGAGGCCGGAACCGAAGAGTCCGCCGGAGGCGAGGGCGTAGATGCCGTGCACCGCCTGCCAGCACTTGGTGACGTCGCCGGACCCCACACAGGCGAACCGGTCCAGGCGGTTGGGGCTGGTCTTGATGAGGACCAGGCCGATCAGGGCGGCGACCGACAGGACGCCGACGAAGAGACGGGTGGGCGCGCCCGCGAGCCACAGCAGGCCGAACAGGATGGCGGTGAGGATGATCGCGGTGCCCATGTCGCCGCCGAGCATGATCAGGCCGAGCAGCATGAAGGCGACCGGGACGAGCGGCACCAGCATGTGCTTCCACTGGGTCAGCAGCCGCTTCTCCTGCTTGCGCGCGATCAGGTCGGCGCCCCACAGCACCAGCGCCAGCTTGCCGATCTCGCTGGGCTGGATCTGGAAGGAGCCGCCCAGCGCGATCCAGTTCTGGTTGCCGTTGACCGACATCCCTATCCCGGGCACCTGCACCAGTGCCATCAGGAACACCGCGCCCGCCAGGATCGGGTAGGCCAGGGCCCGGTGCAGCTTCACCGGCATCCGGGCGGCGGCCAGCAGCAGCCCGCCGCCGATGGCGGCCGCCAGCAGCTGCTTGCGGAAGAAGTACGACCCCGGCAGCGCCATCTGCAACGCGGTGATCTGGGAGGCCGAGTAGACCATCACCAGACCCAGCACGGTGATCAGCGAGCTGCCGCCGAGAATCACGTAGTACGCGGTGAGCGGACGGTCCCAGGCCTTGCGGGCGCGCGTGACGAGCCGGCGTACGGGGTTGTCGGGCGCGCCCCGGCCGGCGGCGGGCCGTGCGCCGGTCCGCCGCACGGGGGGCCGCCCGGTGCGGCTGCCGGGGCTAGCGGCCATCTCCACCTCCGCGGTACGTCGGCCGCACAGGGCGAGGGCCCGGGCAGGCACAGGCACTGACTCGGCTCGCGGGTCCCACGTGTCCCTCCCGAGGTCGCCCGGCGGCGGGGGCGGCCGGGGTCAGCGGGCGCCGAGTTCGCGAACGGCCTCCGCGAACGCGTCACCACGCTTGTTGTAGTTGGTGAACATGTCCATGGAGGCGCAGGCCGGGGCCAGCAGTACCGTGTCACCGGGCCGTGCGAGCCGCCGCGCTTCCTGGACAGCCTGGAGCATCGCCCCAGTGTCGGTCCGGTCGAGGTCGACGACGGGGACTTCGGGGGCGTGTCGCACGAGGGCGTCACGGATCAGGGCGCGATCGGCGCCGATGAGCACGGCACCGCGCAGCCGCGGCGCCGACTTCGCGACCAGTTCGTCGAAGGTCGCGCCCTTCGCCAGACCGCCCGCAATCCATACGATCGACTCATATGCCGCCAACGACGCCTCGGCCGCGTGGGTGTTGGTGGCCTTGGAGTCGTCGACGTAGGCGACGCCGTCCACGTCCGCCACGTGCGCGATGCGGTGGGCGTCCGGGGTGAAGGACCGCAGACCGTCCCGGACGGCCGCCGCGGGCACGCCGTAGGCGCGCGCGAGGGCCGCCGCGGCAAGGGCGTTGGCGATGTTGTGCGGGGCGGCCGGGGTGATGTCGGAGACCTCGGCGAGTTCCTGGGCGTTGCGCTGCCGGTTCTCGACGAAGGCGCGGTCGACCAGGATGCCGTCCACGACGCCGAGTTGGGACGGCCCCGGCGCGCCCAGCGTGAACCCGATCGCCCGGCACCCCTCTTCGACGTCCGCCTCGCGCACCAGGTCCTCGGTGGCCTTGTCGGCGGCGTTGTAGACGCAGGCGACGCGGTTGCCCTCGTAGACGCGGCCCTTGTCGGCGGCGTAGGCCTCCATGGAGCCGTGCCAGTCGAGGTGGTCCGGGGCGAGGTTGAGCACCGCGGCGGAGTGGGCTCGCAGGGACGGCGCCCAGTGCAGCTGGTAGCTGGAGAGTTCGACGGCGAGCACGTCGTACCGTTCCTCGCCGAGCACGGCGTCCAGCAGCGAGACGCCGATGTTGCCGACGGCCGCGGTGCGCAGCCCGGCCGCCTTCAGGATCGACGCCAGCATCTGGACGGTCGTGGTCTTGCCGTTGGTGCCCGTCACGCACAGCCAGGGGGCGGCGCCGGGGCCGCGCAGCCGCCAGGCGAGCTCCACGTCGCCCCAGACCGGCACACCCGCCTTCTCGGCGGCCTGGAACAGCGGCTTGCCGGGCTTCCAGCCGGGCGCGGTGACGATCAGCTCGGTGCCCTCGGGGAGGGTGTCGCCGTCGCCGAGGCGCACGGTGACACCGAGCGCCTCGAGCTCGGCCGCCTGCGTCCGCGCACGCTCGTCGTCGCCGTCGTTGACGACGGTGACATGCGCGCCGAGGCCGTGCAGCACCTTGGCCGCCGGGACGCCGGAGACGCCGAGTCCGGCGACGGTGACGTGCTTGCCCTGGAACTCAGAAGGCACCGATGAGGTCACTTGTCCGCTGCCCATCCCGCGTAGAAGAGGCCGAGTCCGACGATGACACAGATGCCCTGAATGATCCAGAAACGGACCACGACGAGCACTTCGGACCAGCCCTTGAGTTCGAAGTGGTGCTGGAGTGGCGCCATCCGGAAGACGCGCTTGCCGGTGAGCCGGAAGGAGCCGACCTGGATGACCACCGACATGGTGATCAGCACGAACAGGCCGCCCAGCAGCGCGATCAGCAGCTCGGTGCGCGAGCAGATCGCGAGGCCGGCGAGGACGCCGCCGAGCGCGAGCGAACCGGTGTCGCCCATGAAGATCTTGGCCGGCGAGGTGTTCCACCACAGGAAGCCGAGGCAGGCGCCCATCAGCGCGGAGGCCACGACCGCGAGGTCGAGTGGGTCGCGCACCTCGTAGCAGGCGCCCGGGTTGGTCAGCGTCATGGCGTTGGCGCAGGACTCCTGGTACTGCCAGACGCCGATGAAGGTGTAGGCGCCGAAGACCAGGACGGAGGCGCCCGTGGCCAGACCGTCCAGACCGTCGGTGAGGTTCACGCCGTTCGACATCGCCAGGATCATGAACAGCGCCCAGACCACGAACAGCACCGGGCCGATCGTCCAGCCGAAGTCGGTGATGAACGACAGCTTGGTGGAGGCCGGGGTGTTGCCGCGGTTGTCGGAGAACTGCAGCGACAGCACCGCGAAGGCGATGCCGACGATCAGCTGGCCGGCCATCTTCGCCTTGGCGCGCAGGCCCAGCGAACGACGCTTGACGATCTTGATGTAGTCGTCGAGGAAGCCGACCATGCCCATGCCCACCATCAGGCCGAGCACCAGCAGACCCGAGTACGTCGGGGGCTTGCCGGTGATCACCTTGGACAGGAAGTAGGCGGCGACCGTGGCCAGGATGAACGCGATGCCGCCCATGGTCGGCGTACCGCGCTTGCTGGCGTGCTCGCGCGGTCCGTCGTCGCGGATGTACTGACCGTAGCCCTTGCGGGCCAGGAGCTTGATCAGCAGGGGGGTGCCGATCAGGGTCAGGAAGAGGCCGATGACGCCCGCGAAGAGGATCTGGTTCATCATCGGGCGGCGACCTCACCCTCGGTCCCGGCCTGGAGGAGCGCCTGGGCGATGCCCTCCAGACCGACCGAACGGGACGCCTTCACGAGCACCACGTCCCCCGGGCGCAACTCGCTGCGCAACAGGTCGATCGCCGCCTGTGCGTCGGACACGTGCACCGACTCCTCACCCCACGAACCCTCGTTGTATGCGCCCAGTTGCAGCCAGGACGCTTCCCTGCCCCCGACCGCGACGAGCTTGCTGACGTTGAGCCGGACGGCGAGCCGTCCGACCGCGTCGTGCTCGGCGAGCGCCTCGTCCCCGAGCTCGGCCATCTTGCCGAGCACCGCCCAGGTCCGCCGCCCGCGGCCCATGGCCACCAGCGCGCGCAGGGCGGCCCGCATGGACTCGGGGTTGGCGTTGTAGGCGTCGTTGACGATGGTCACGCCGTCCGGGCGCTCGGTGACCTCCATGCGCCAGCGGGAGAGGGAGCCCGCCTCGGAGAGCGCGGTGGCGATCTCTTCCGCGGACATGCCCAGCTCATGGGCGACGGCGGCCGCGGCGAGCGCGTTCGACACGTGGTGCTCACCGTACAGGCGCATGGTCACATCGGCTGCACCGGAGGGTGTGTGAAGCCTGAATGCGGGCTGTCCGCTGTCCGTGAGTCTCACGTTCTCGGCGCGTACGTCCGCTTCGTCGGACTCTCCGAAAAGGACCACCTTCGCCTTCGTACGGGAGGCCATGGCCCGCACCAGCGGGTCGTCGGCGTTGAGGATCGCGGCGCCGCCCTCCTCGGCCGGTGGCAGGCTCTCCACCAGCTCGCCCTTCGCCTGGGCGATCTGCTCCCGGCCGCCGAACTCGCCGATGTGGGCGGAGCCGACGTTGAGCACGAGGCCGACCTTCGGCGGGGTCAGCTCGGTGAGGTAGCGGATGTGGCCGATGCCGCGGGCGCCCATCTCCAGCACGAGGAACCTGGTCTCCTCGGTGGCGCTCAGGGCGGTCAGCGGCAGCCCGATCTCGTTGTTGAGCGAGCCGGGTGTGAACACGGTCGGCGCCTGGCGCTGGAGCACCTGGGCGATCAGGTCCTTGGTGCTGGTCTTGCCGGCGGAGCCGGTCAGTGCCACGAGGGTCGCGCCGAGCCGGCGCACGACATGGCGGGCGAGGGCGCCGAGGGCGCTCTGGACGTCCTCGACGACGATCGCGGGCACGCCGACGGGGCGGGAGGCCAGTACGGCGACCGCGCCCGCCTCGACGACGTCCTGCGCGAAGTCGTGGCCGTCCACCCGCTCGCCGGCGAAGGCGACGAAGAGGCTGCCGGGGACCGCCTCCCGGGAGTCCCGGACTACGGGTCCGGTGACCTGGGCGGACGGATCCGGTATGTCGTGCGTCTGCCCGCCGACGACTGCTGCGATCTCGGCGAGGGAGAGGGCGATCACAAGTTCATCCCCTGGGTCTTCTGGATTTTCATCCCTGGGTTTTCCGGATTGCTTCGTGAAGCACCTGGCGGTCGTCGAAGGGACGGACCACCCCGGCGATGTCCTGGCCCTGCTCGTGGCCCTTGCCCGCGACCAGCACGGTGTCCCCGGCCTGCGCGCGGCCCACGGCGGCGGCGATCGCGGCGGCCCGGTCCTCGAACAGGAGCACCTCGCCGCGCTCGTGCGCGGGCACCGAGGCGGCGCCCTCGAGCATGGTCGCGAGGATCGCGAGCGGGTCCTCGGAGCGGGGGTTGTCGGAGGTCAGCACGGCGGTGTCGGCGAGCCGGGCCGCGGCGGCGCCCATCGGGGCGCGCTTGGTGCGGTCGCGGTCGCCGCCGCAGCCGAGCACCACGTGCAGCCGGCCCTTGGTGACCTTGCGCAGCGCCTTGAGGACCGACTCGACGGCGTCCGTCTTGTGCGCGTAGTCGACGACCGCGAGGTACGGCTGCCCGGCGTCGACGCGCTCCAGCCGGCCGGGCACGCCCGGTACGGCGGCCACCCCGTCGGCGGCGGCCTGAGCGTCGAGGCCGGCGGCGGCCAGGGCGACGACGGCGGCGAGGGTGTTGGCCACGTTGAACGGGCCGGGCAGCGGCGACCTGGCGGCGATCCGCTGCCCCTCGGGGCCGATCACGGTGAACGTGGAGTCCATCGGGCCGACCTGGACGTCCTCGGCGCGCCAGTCGGCGTCGGGGTCGCCCTCGGCGGAGAAGGTGACCACCGGGACGGTGGCCTCCTTGGCGAGCCGGCGGCCGTACTCGTCGTCGTGGTTGATCACCCCGAGCCTGCTGCGCCGCGGCGTGAACAGCTGCGCCTTGGCCCGGAAGTAGTCCTCCATGTCGGAGTGGAACTCCATGTGCTCCGGGCTGAGGTTGGTGAAGACGGCGATGTCGAAGACGCAGCCGTCCACCCGGCCGAGCACCAGGGCGTGGCTGGACACCTCCATGGCGACCGCCTCGACACCGCGCTCGCGCATGACCGCGAAGAGGGCCTGGAGGTCGGTGGCCTCGGGGGTGGTGCGCTCGGACTTGATGCGCTCCTCGCCGATGCGCATCTCCACCGTGCCGATCAGCCCGGTGGACCGCGCGGTCTTCAGGCCGCCCTCGACGAGGTAGGCGGTGGTGGTCTTGCCGGAGGTGCCCGTGATGCCGATCTGGAGCAGGTCGCGGCCGGGGCGGCCGTAGATCGTGGCGGCCAGCTCGCCCATCCGCCCGCGCGGGTCGTCGACCACGAGGACCGGCAGCCCGGTCGCGGCGGCGCGCTCGGCGCCGGACGGGTCGGTGAGCACGGCGAGGGCGCCGAGGCTCGCCGCCTGGGCGACGAAGTCGGCACCGTGGGCACGGGCTCCGGGCAGCGCGGCGTACAGGTCGCCGGGGCGCACGGCACGCGAGTCATGGGTGATGCCCGTGACCTCGGCGGCGCCGTCCGGCTGCGCGGCACCCAGCTGATCGGCGAGCTCCGCGAGGGGTGTGGCGGAGACCTGGACCGGTCGCGGCGGTCCCGGGTATGTCACGGAAGCGCCTTTCTGGGCGGTTTGGGACTGATCAGGGTGTGGCACGGCCGTGAGCGTACCGGGCGCAGCGGCCTGCGGGCGAAGTGAGGGCCGGGGCGGGTGATGGTTCCCGGGATCCGGGGTGATCGTTGTCACGGGCTGTGTCCTGGTGGTTCTGTTCCGGTGGTACGGGCTTGCGGGCTTGCGGGTCCTGGGGGTCTTGCGGGGCGCAAGGATCCCACGGGGCGGTCGTTCGGGTCCCGTACGCGGGCGCGGTGCGCCGGACGGGACGCTCAGGCTCGGGCGGGTGTCACGGCTTGAAGTCGACGGGCAGGTTCGCGGGCCGCGCCCCGGTCGGCGGGACCTGGAGCGTCTTCAGCGCGAACTCCATGACCTGCTTGTAGATCGGGCCGCAGATCTGGCCGCCGAAGTAGCTGCCCTTGGTGGCGTTCTGGATCGCGCAGTAGACGGTGATGCGGGGGTTGTCGGCGGGCGCGAACCCGGCGAAGGAGGAGGTGTAGCCGTGGTACCTGCCGGTGGCCGGATCCACCCGGTTGGCGGTGCCCGTCTTGCCCGCGACGCGGTAGCCGGGGATGCGCGCCTTCAGGCCGGTGCCCTGTTCGTCGTCCACGACCGACTCCAGCATCTGGGCCACCTGCCTGGCCGTCTTCGCGCTCACGACCCGGCTCTTCGCGGGCTTGGGGGCGGGCGTGAAGCGGCCGTCGGCGTCCTTGGTGCCGCGCACCAGGGACGGCTCGATCCGGACCCCTCCGTTGGCGATCGTCGAGTAGATGGACGCGGCCTGCAAGGCGTTGATGGAGAAGCCCTGGCCGAAGGGGATCGTGTACTGCTGGGAGGTGGACCACTTGTCGGCGGGGGCGAGGATGCCCTTGGTCTCGCCGGGGAAGCCGATGCCGGTGTAGCTGCCGATGCCGAACTTGCGCAGGTACGAGTAGAGCACCTTGTTGGCCTCGGGCTGTGTCCTGCCGAGCTGGCCGGTGGCCAGGATGGTGCCGATGTTGCTGGACTTGGCGAGCACGCCGTTGAGCGTGAGGTACCAGGTGTCGTGGTCGACGTCGTCCTGGAAGAGCCGGTCGCCGCGGTGCAGCCGGTTGGGCACGACGACATGGGTGAGCGGCGTGGCCGCGTGCTCCTCCAGTACGGCGGCCATCGACATGACCTTGGCGGTGGAGCCGGGCTCGTAGGCGTCCTGGACCGCGGCGTTGCCCAGCGCGGCCGGGTCGGCGTGGGCCAGGTCGTTGGGGTCGAAGCCCGGGGAGTCGGCCATGGCGAGGATCTCACCGGTCCGGGTGTCCTGCACGATGACGTAACCGCGGTCCGCCTCGGACTTGCGCACCTGCTCGGTGATGGCGTTCTGGGCGGCCCACTGGATGTCCCGGTCGATGGTGAGCTCGACGTCGGAGCCGGGTACCGCCGGTGTCTCGTCGGAGCCCGCGGTGGGCACCTCCCGGCCGCCGGACTGGGCGTAGCGGACCTTGCCGGGCTTGCCGGACAGCTGCCGGTCCAGCTGCTGCTCGATGCCGCCGCCGCCCTTTCCGTCGGCGCTGACCCAGCCCAGTATCCCGGCGGCCAGGTCGCCGCCCGGGTACACGCGCTTGCTGCTGGGCGAGGAGAAGACCCCGGCGAGGACGTTGACGGTGGTCCCGTCGGCCTGGCCCTTCTTGGTGAGGGCGGCCTTCAGGTCCTTGATCTGCTTCCAGACCTGCGGGGTCTGCCGGCGTGCCAGCAGCACGTACCGGGTGTTCTGCGTCCGGAGTTTCCTGGCGAGCTGCGCCTGGTCCTGGCCGAGGATCGGGGCGAGCAGCGCGGCGGCCCGCTCGGGGCCGTCGCCGATCTTCAGCTGCTCGCGCGTGAACATGGTGGGGTCGGCCGTGATGTCCTCGGCGTCCACGCTGGCCGCCAGGGCCACGCCGTTGCGGTCGGTGATGCCGCCCCGCTCGGCGGCGATGGTGTGCACGACGTAGCGGTTCTCGTCGGCCTTGGCTGCGTAGGCGCTCGCGTCGACGGCCTGCACCTGGAGCAGCCGCAGGACGAAGACGAGCATCACCAGGGTCAGCGCGACGGCGACCATGCGCAGCCGTGGCCGGGGGCTGCCCAGGCGCAGGACGCGCACGGGCGGGGGCCGCCAGGTGGAGTTCGGGCGGCGGGCCGGGCGGCTGCCGGGGCCTGGGCGCGGGCGGCCGCTGCCGCTGCCGGGGCGGGCGGGCCGCGCGGGGCCGGGCACACGGCGGCGCGGCGGTTGCCTTTCTCCAGAAGTGTCTGGCACTTCCGTCACCTGCCGGGGGTCGGGGTCGTGGCGGGCTGCGGGGTGGTCCAGCCGGCCGGGCCGGTGACCGGGGCGCTCTGCGGCGGCGTGGGCGACGGCACGGTCTGCCCGGCGGCCGGGAGGGGGCCGTCCGTGGGGGACGGTACGGACGGTGTGGTGGGGAGGGCTTCGGGCGGCACGACGGAGACCGGCTCGTCCTGGAGGGAGGACCGTTCTGCGGGTGCGGCGGAGGGGACGCCCTTCACGGTGCCGCCGGGGTCGAGGAAGGCGGGGTCGCCGCCGGGCACCATGCCGAGTTCGCGGGCGCGGCGCTGAAGGGCGTCGGGGGCGGAGTAGGAGTCGATGTCCCGTTGCAGGGCCTGTTCCTCATCGGTGAGGTTCTTGGTGTCCTTCTGGAGGTCGTCCAGCTGGAACGCGCCCTCGCTGAGCGCGGAGTTCAGCACCAGGAGCCCGATGAGGCCGCCGCCCAGGAGCAGTACGACGAGGAGGACGAAGGGCGTGCGGGCGGCCTGCCGGCCGCCCTCCGGGAGGAGCCCCGCCAGCCGGGCGGCACGGCCCCTCAGTTCGGGTTTCCTGCTCAACTGTCCCCCTTCGCATGCCTCACGCCCCTCATTCGATGGACTCCCTGATGCGCTCGGCCCCGCGCAGCCGGGCCGGTGCCGCCCGCCGGTTCTCGGCGATCTCTTCCTCGGTGGGAAGTTCGGCACCGCGCGTGAGCAGCTTGAGCCGGGGCTGGTAGCGCTCGGGGACGACGGGCAGGCCGGGGGGCGCGGTGGAGGCGGCTCCGGCCGCGAACACGTGCTTGACCAGACGGTCTTCGAGCGAGTGGTACGACAGTACGGCGATCCGGCCGCCCAGGGCGAGCGCCTGCACCGCGGCCGGGATCGCCCGCTCCAGCACGGCGAGTTCGCCGTTGACCTCGATGCGCAGCGCCTGGAAGGTGCGCTTGGCCGGGTTGCCGCCGGTGCGCTTGGCTGCCTGCGGCAGCGCGTCGCGGATCAGTTCCACCAGCCGGGCGCTGGTGGTGAACGGCTCCTTCTCGCGTTCGCGCACGATCGCGGCCACGATCCGCTTGGCCTGCTTCTCCTCGCCGTACGCCCGCAGGATGCGCACCAGTTCGCCGGCCGGGTAGGTGTTGAGGACCTCGGCGGCGCTGATGCCGGTGGACTGGTCCATGCGCATGTCCAGGGGCGCGTCCTGGGCGTAGGCGAAGCCGCGGCCGGCCTCGTCGAGCTGCATGGAGGAGACGCCGAGGTCGAACAGGACGCCCTGGACGCGCGGGGTGCCCAGCCGCTGAAGCACGTCGGGCAGCTCGTCGTAGACGGCGTGCACCAGGGTGGCCCGCTCGCCGAACGGGGCGAGGCGCTCACCGGCGATACGCAGCGCCTCCTTGTCGCGGTCCAGGGCGACGAGCCGGGCCTCGGGGAACCGGGTGAGCAGCGCCTCGCTGTGTCCGCCGAGGCCGAGGGTGCAGTCGACGGCCACCGCTCCCGGCCGCTCCAGGGCGGGCGCCAGCAGATCCAGGCACCGCTGGAGCATCACGGGGACGTGTCGGCTGTTGCTCAAGGGGCCCTCTCAGGTCCGGCGCGCCCCGCACGCACCGCCGGGTCCCCGACCGCTCGCGGACGAGAAGTCCTGCCGGCGCCAAAAGCGTCAGCCGACCGGGAGCGGGTGGAGGCCGAGCCGTACGTACGCGCCGCGCACGCGGGGAGACCGTTCGGGTGTGTGCCCAGGCCTCCGGGAATGCAGTTCGGGAGGCCACGCCTCCCGCTTCGCGTCACTTTAGTCCACCCTGTCTCCCGGTCAATCAACCGGCCTGCGCGTCGCCCGGCGGAGTGTCCGCGACACGGCATTGCGGCGTGATTCATCCGTAAGGAGGTGCGCTGCGGTGCGTGTGGAGTCGCTCACAACAGGCCACCGTGGCGTTCTTTGTCCTTTCTCACAGCAGGACCGGAGCGCACATGACCAGTACCGTCATAGGTATGACGACTTCCGCATCAGTTCCCGCCGGATCCGAGGGCGCCATAGCGCCGGGCGCCGTCACCGACCGCCTCGTGACGGCCAACGAGGCCTACGCCGACGCGTTCACCGACCCTGGGATGGACGCCCGCCCCGTCCTCCAGGTGGCGGTGGTGGCCTGCATGGACGCCCGTCTCGACCTGCACGCCGCGCTCGGCCTGAAGCTCGGCGACTGCCACACCATCCGCAACGCGGGCGGCGTCGTCACCGACGACGTGATCCGCTCGCTGGCCATCAGCCAGCGGGCGCTCGGCACCCGCCGGGTCGTGCTCATCCACCACACCAACTGCGGCATGGAGTCCATCACCGAGGACTTCCGGCACGAACTGGAGATGGAGGTCGGGCAGCGCCCGGCGTGGGCCGTCGAGGCGTTCCGGGACGTCGACCAGGACGTACGGCAGTCGATGCAGCGCGTGCGCACCTCGCCGTTCCTCCCGCACACCGACGACGTGCGCGGCTTCGTGTTCGACGTCAGGACGGGGCGGCTGCGCGAGATCGACCCCGCCGCCTGACCGGCCCGCCCGTTCCCAGGGGAGACACCCCCTGGGGCCGCCGCGCCCGTTCCGCACCGCGAAAGGGCGTAAGCCCCGACATATCGCGGCCAGTTGTCCACAGGCGAGTGACACGAATCGGTAACGGCGGCAAGAATGCCGGTGTGACGTCGCGCGGAACTTCTCCGGCGCGGTGTCCGTGTTCGGGGTGGGCCGGTCCGCTCAGCGGCGCGTCGGTCCGGAAAGTTGGGGAATCCCCTGTCCTTCCAAGGGCAGGGGACGGGCCGAGGAGGGCCGGGTGACGACCTATGACGATCGAGCGAGCCTCACTGATCTGACCGCCACTGTGGAGCGTGTCCGCAGTTCGGTGGAGGGAGTGATCGAGGGCAAGCCCGAGGTCGTACGGCTCTCGCTGACCGTACTGCTCGCCGAGGGGCACCTTCTGATCGAGGATGTTCCCGGGGTGGGCAAGACCATGCTGGCGAAGGCGCTGGCGCGGTCCATCGACTGCTCGGTGCGGCGCATCCAGTTCACGCCCGACCTGCTGCCGTCGGACATCACCGGCGTGTCCATCTGGGACCAGCAGCGGCGTGACTTCGAGTTCAAGCCGGGCGCCGTCTTCGCGCAGATCGTGATCGGCGACGAGATCAACCGCGCCTCGCCCAAGACCCAGTCGGCGCTGCTGGAGTCCATGGAGGAGCGCCAGGTCACCATCGACGGGCAGACCTATGAACTGCCCAGCCCGTTCATGGTGGTGGCCACCCAGAACCCGGTCGAGATGGAGGGCACCTACCCGCTGCCCGAGGCACAGCGCGACCGCTTCATGGCGCGCGTCTCCATCGGCTATCCGAGCCCGGAGGCCGAGTTGCAGATGCTGGACGTGCACGGCGGGGTGAGCCCGCTGGACGACCTCCAGCCGGTGGCGCACGCGCACGATGTCGTCAAGCTGATCGAGGCCGTGCGCGGGGTGCACGTGGCGGACTCCGTGCGGCGCTACGCGGTGGACCTGGTCGCCGCCACCCGCGCCCACCCCGACCTCAGACTCGGCGCCTCGCCGCGCGCGACGCTGCACCTGCTGCGCGCGGCGAAGGCGTCCGCGGCCCTGAGCGGCCGGGAGTACGCGCTGCCGGACGACGTCCAGGCACTGGCCGTGGCGGTGCTGGCCCACCGGCTGCTGCCCACCGCGCAGGCCCAGCTCAACCGGCGTACGGCCGAGCAGGTCGTCGAGGAGATCCTTCAGCACACGCCGGTGCCCGCCACCTCGCAGCAGGCCGGCGGCCTCGGCCTGGGCGGCACCGCGCCCGAGTTCGGCCGCCGGCAGCCGCGGAGGCTGTGATGAGCACCGCGGGGACGCCGCGCGCGCAGGACGAGCGGGGCGAGCGGGGCGGCGTCCGCACCGCGCTGGCCGGTCTGACCACCCGCGGACGCTCCTTCCTGGCCGCCGGTGTCGCGGCCGCGGTCTGCGCCTACGTCCTCGGCCAGCCCGACCTGCTGCGGGTCGGGCTGCTGCTCGCCGTGCTGCCGCTGGCCTGCGCGACCGTGCTCTACCGCACGCGCTACCGGGTCGCCGGCAACCGCAGGCTCTCCCCCGCGCGCGTGCCCGCGGGCGGCGAGGCGCGGGTGCATCTGCGGATGGACAACGTCTCCCGGCTGCCCACGGGCCTGCTGATGCTCCAGGACCGGGTGCCCTACGTGCTCGGCCCGCGCCCCCGCTTCGTGCTCGACCGGGTGGAGCCCGGCGGCCGCCGCGAGGTGTCCTACCGGGTCCGTTCCGACCTGCGCGGCCGCTATCCGCTGGGCCCGCTCCAGCTGCGGCTGAGCGACCCGTTCGGGATGTGCGAGCTGACCCGGTCCTTCTCGACGTTCGACAACCTGACGGTGATCCCGCGCGTGGAGCCGCTGCCGCCGGTGCGCCTGAGCGGTGAGGCCAAGGGGTACGGCGACGGGCGGCAGCGTTCGCTGGCGCTGGCGGGCGAGGACGACGTGATCCCGCGCGGGTACCGCTACGGCGACGACCTGCGCCGCGTGCACTGGCGGTCCACCGCGCGCTACGGCGAGCTGATGGTGCGCCGCGAGGAACAGCCGCAGCGGGCCCGCTGCACGGTGCTGCTGGACACCCGGGCCATCGCCTTCCGGGGCGGCGGCCCCGACTCGGCCTTCGAGTGGGCGGTGTCCGGCGCCGCCTCCGTCCTGGTGCACATGCTGGAGCGGGGCTTCTCGGTACGGCTGCTGACGGACACCGGAAGCTCGGTGCCGGGCGAGGGCTCCGACGGGTTCGCGGGCACCGGGCCTGAGTCGGCGGACGCGGCCGGGCTGATGATGGACACCCTCGCGGTGATCGACCACTCGGACGGGGCGGGTCTGTCCCGCGCCTACGACGTGCTGCGCGGCGGCAACGAGGGGCTGCTGGTCGCCTTCCTCGGAGACCTCGACGAGGCGCAGGCCGCGGTGGCCGCCAAGATGCGGCAGCGCAGCGGCGGCGCGGTGGCCTTCCTGCTGGACAGCGACACCTGGCTGCGGGAGCCGGCCGACGTGCCCGGCCCGGCCGCGCCGGGCGAGGAGCGGCTCCGGCTGCTCCGCGACGCCGGCTGGACGGCCGTGAGCGTCCCCCGGGGCGCCTCGCTGACCGAGGTGTGGCGCCAGGCGGACCGCGACCGCACCAGCGCAGGCCTGATCAGCACACCGGGGGTGGGCGCGGCGGGCGCGGCCGCCTTCGGCGCGGCGGCGCGGGGCGCGGCCCTCGGGGAGGGACGGTCATGAACGGCACGACCGCAGGAGCCGTACCGGAGACTTGGCGCGAGTGGGGGGCAGGGGCGTGAGCGGGCGGACGCGGCTGGCGTTGTGCGCGGCGGTGGCCACGTTGATGGCGGCGTGCGCGCTGCTGCCGCTGGTCTCCTCCGTGGCGTGGATGGTGCAGGCCGCGCTGCTGCTGGCGGTGCAGTCGGCGGTGGGCGCGGCGGCCCGGCGGGTGCCGTTGGCCCGGCCGCTCACCGTGGCGGCGCAGGCGCTGGTCACGCTGCTGCTGCTGACCCTGGTCTTCGCCCGGGCCCAGGCCGTGGCCGGGCTGATCCCCGGGCCGGACGCCTTCCGGCACCTGGCCGCGCTGCTCCAGCAGGGCGGGGACGACGTGAGCCGGTACGCGATCCCGGCACCGCTGAGCGACGGTATCCGGCTGATGCTGGTCGGTGGTGTGCTGCTGATCGGGCTGATCGTGGACGCCGTCGCGGTGACCCTGCGCAGCGCGGCCCCCGCCGGCCTGCCGCTGCTCGCGCTGTACTCCGTGGCAGCGGGGCTGTCCAACGGCGGGACGGACTGGCTGTGGTTCCTGGTCGCGGCCGCCGGCTATCTGATGCTGCTGCTGGCCGAGGGCCGGGACCGGCTCTCGCAGTGGGGCCGGGTGTTCAGCGGGGCGTCCCGCGCGGCGGGCGGCGATCCGGGCGGTGCGACGGCACCGGTGCGCACGGGGCGCCGTATCGGCGCGGTCGCGCTGGGCGTCGCCCTGGTGGTGCCGCTCGCCCTGCCGGGCATGCGCGGCGGGCTGCTGGGCCCCGCGGGCACCGGCGTCGGCACGGGCGTCGGGGGCGGCGGCACGATCTCGGCGGTGAACCCGCTGGTGTCGCTGCGGGACAGCCTGAACGTGGACGAGGACCGCATGGTCCTGAGCCTGCGCACGACCTCCGAGGACTCCTCCGGCCTGTATCTGCGGATCGTGTCCCTGGACGACTTCGACGGCACCACCTGGAAGCCGTCCCAGCGGCACATCGTCGGCGTGCCCGACCCCTTCCCCACCCCCTCCGGGCTCGGCGGCGACGTCCGCCGGTCGGAGATCACCACGTCCGTCTCCACGGCGGACTGGTACGCCCAGGACTGGCTGCCGATGCCGTATCCGCCCAGCGGTGTGCGGGTCAAGGGAAGCTGGCGCTACGAACCCGTGGGCATGACCCTGGTCGGTGACCACGGACAGAACACGCGCGGGCTGTCGTACCAGGTCAGAAGCCTGGACGTGCAGCCGACGGCCGCGCAGCTGGCCGCGGCGCCGGAGCCGCCCGAGACCCTGAGGCGCGAATACACCAAGGTGCCCGGGACACTGCCGGGGATCGTGGCCCGCACCGCGCGGGCGGTCACCGACGGGGCGGCCAACCACTACGAGCAGGCGGTCAAGCTCCAGCAGTGGTTCGCCGTGGACGGCGGCTTCCAGTACGACACCCAGGTGGACGTGGGCAGCGGCCGCGACGCGATCGCGCGGTTCCTGAGCTCCAAGCGGGGCTTCTGCGTGCACTTCTCCTTCGCGATGGCCGCGATGGCCCGCACGCTCGGCATTCCCGCCCGGGTCGCGGTCGGCTTCGCGCCCGGCTCGGTGCAGGGCGACGGCACGATCGCGGTGGGGCTGAAGGACGCGCATGCCTGGCCCGAGCTGTACTTCGAGGGCGTCGGCTGGACCCGTTTCGAGCCGACTCCGACCCGCGGCACGATGCCCTCCTACACTCAGCCGGACACCCCGGGCACGACCCTGCCGAACCCGGCGGAGCCGTCCCAGCAGGCGAGCACGGCACCGTCGGCCGCCCCCTCGGCGAGCGCGGGCTGCCCGCCGCAGCTGAAGCGGCTGGGAGAGTGCCCGAGCCCGTCGGCGCAGGCCGCGCTGCCCGTCGACCGCGGCGGCCCCGGGTGGGGCGCGGTCGCGGCCTGGGCGCTGGCCGGACTGCTCCTCGTCGTGCTGCCGCTGTCGCCGATGCTCTGGCGCAGACGGGCGCGGTCCGTCCGGCTCGGCGCGCACGGGCGGGGCGAGGCGGACGCGGCGCCGCACACCCTGGCCGTCTGGCAGGAACTCACCGACACCGCCTGGGACTTCGGGATCCTGCCGGACGAGTCGCAGACGCCGCGCAGGACGGCCGCGCGGATCGTCCGTCTCGGGCGCCTCGACCCGGTGACGGCCGAGTCCGTGCACCGGCTGGCCGCTGCCGTGGAACAGGCCCTCTACGCGCCGCGTCCGCGTCCGGTCCCGGGTCTCGCCGAGGACGTCCGCCGCGTCACCGCGGGCCTGCGCGCCACGGCCTCCCGCGGCACCAGGCTCCGTGCCGTCCTCGCTCCCCGCTCGGCCGCCCGCCTGGCCTGGACCCTCTCGGCCCGCTGGGCCGCGGTGAAGTCCCGCGCCGCCGCCCTGCGCCCGACCCCACGCAGGCGGCCGTCGGGCCAGCAGAGCTGACCGCGCGGGGGCTGAGCGCGTCCGGGGGCACCGGCCGGTGCCCCCGGGCGGATGTGTGGAAGAGCCGTGGGAGGGACCTGGGCGGAACACGACAGACCGCGGCGGAACACGACGGACGGCGGTAGGACACGACGGACCACGGCGGGACACGGGTGAGGGGCCGGCCACCCTCGGTGGCCGGCCCCTCACCGGCACGGCTGGAGTTCTGCCTGCGGGGTCAGTGCCCCTGCTGCTCGTCGCGGCGGCGCTGCCAGCGCTCCTCGATACGGTCCATCATGGAGCGCTTCGGACGGGCCTGAGCGCGGCCGTGCGGGCCGCCGACGGGCCGCTCGCCCGGCTTGGGTGCCTTGCGCCAGCCGGTCACGGCCAGCAGGGCGCAGCCCAGCATCACCAGGAAGCCCACCACGCTCACCCAGTAGTACGGGACGATCACGCCTGCCATGAGGAGCGCGATACCCACGAGGAAGCCCGCGACCGCCTGGTAGACCCGCCGCCGGGTGTACGTACGCAGCCCGCTTCCCTCGAGCGCCGACGCGAACTTGGGATCTTCGGCGTACAGCGCTCGCTCCATCTGCTCGAGCATGCGCTGCTCGTGCTCCGAGAGCGGCACGGAGTCCTCCTCATCGTGCAGTCGCCGGGGCGACCCGGGGGGTCCCTTCAGGATAGGCAGGGAATCGCCCCCGTGAAACCCGCCCCTCTGCGCCAATTGGCCAACCGCACCCGCCACGACGGACCCGGCTCGCTGAGGCTTCCATTCCCCGGCGGCCGACCCGTCATGCCGGGCGGTCTCCCTCGATCATACGGCGCACAGGCCAGGATCGGGGGGCCTGTGGCGGACTCCATGCCCGCCCGGACCGCGCCCCGGTCCCCGCCCCGAACCACGGCGGTGACCACCGCGAAAGCCGGTTCGGGACGCCCGGAGGCCGCTCAGGACCCGGTGGCGCCCCGGGTCTCGCCGAGGACGTGGAGCTGTGTGGCCACGGAGTGGAAGGCGGGGAGCTCGGCCGCCGCCGCCTCCAGCTTCAGCAGCGCGTCCAGCGCCGCGGGCTCGGTGTCCACGAGCACGCCGGGCACCAGGTCGGCGAAGACCCGCACGCCGTGCACCGCGCCGATGCGCAGGCCCGCGCCCTCGACGAGGGCGGTGAGCTGCTCGGCGGTGAAGCGGCGCGGCATCGGGTCGCCCTGCCCCCAGCGCCCGTCGGGGTCCGCGAGGGCCCGCCGGGCGTCCGTGAAGTGGCCGGCCAGGGCGCGGGCGAGCACGGCACCGCCGAGACCGGACGCGAGCAGGCTGAGCACCCCCTCCTCGCGCAGGGCGGCGACCGCGTTGCGCACGCCCTCGGCGGGGTCGTCGACGTATTCCAGGACCCCGTGGCAGAGCACGGCGTCGTACCCGCCGCGCTCGACCACGTCGAAGAGGCCGTGGGCGTCGCCCTGCACGCCCCGCACCCGGTCGGCCACGTCCGCCTCGGCGGCGCGGCGCTCCAGCGCGAACAGCGCGTTGGGGCTGGGGTCGACGACGGTGACCCGGTGGCCGAGGCGGGCGACGGGCACGGCGAAGTTGCCGCTGCCGCCGCCGGTGTCGAGGACGTCCAGCGACTCCCGGCCCGTGGCCTTGACCAGCCGGTCGAGGGCCTCCCGCAGGACCTCCCAGACCACGGCGGTACGCAGCGAGGCGCGGGTCCGGGAGGGGTCGGAGCGCAGCGACGCCGATTGGGGGTGGTGGTGGGAGACGGGAGGGCGCATCGGGTCCGACACGGCAGTTGACTCCTCGAGGCGGCACCGCCTCTTGCACGGCGGGGCGATCGGGCTGCCCCCTCCGCCCGGGGCACGGGAGGCGGGAGGCTTCAGGCGTCTTCCACCCTATTGCCTCCGACGCCCTGTACGCCCATTGCCTCCGGCGCCCTGTCCGCCCGCCGCGTGCGCCCTGCCGGCTCCGGTGACCCCGCGGCCCGCGGACGGCTCAGCCCGCGTCCGGCATGTCCTGCCGGGGGTCGTGCGCGGGGCGGGCCGTGCCGGGCTCGGCGGCGTCCTGGCGCGGCTGGGGCAGCACCGGCTGGAGGACCAGCATCCGCTCGACGATGCGGATGAACATCGCCACGTCCCGTATCAGGTCGTCGGCGTCGCGCCGGCCGGCCGCGCCATGGACCCCGGCCTCGGCCAGGGCGCGGCGGCGCGCGCCCGCGGCGAACAGCGCGCTCCACTCGGTGAGTTCGGGTGCGATCTCGGGGAGCACTTCCCAGGCGCTGCGGATGCGCGCCCGGCGCCGGGGTGTGGGCTCGGGGCGCGCCCGGGCGGCGAGCACGGCGGCGGCGGTGCGCAGGGCGGCCAGGTGCGCGGTCGCGTAGCGCTCGTTGGGTGTTTCCAGGACGGCGGCCTCTTCCAGCCCCGCGCGGGCCTTGGCGAGCAGATCGAGAGCGGCGGGCGGGGCCGTCGCCCGGCGGAGCACGGGGTGCACGTCGCTCGCCGGGCCGGTCAGTGAGGGGGCAGGGCCGGCGGCGCGGCGCCGGCGGGCGGCGGCTGCGGACGGGTTGGCCATGACGAACCTCCTGTCGTCTGGGTGACGGCACGGGTGCCGTATGTGCCCATCGTGAGGTATGCCACTGACAATCCGTTCTGACCTGGGCTTTTGCTTCGATCGCACATTCGGTATAGCTTTTTGCACTGACCAGTCAGTTCAAAAACTCGGGGAGGGGGAGCCGTGGACGACACGGCGCACGGCCTGGGGGTCAGGGCCCGCGGCTTCGGACTGCGCGGGCCCCGCGGCTGGGCGTTCCGCGACGTGGACCTCGACGCGGAGCCCGGCTCGCTGATCGCGGTGGAGGGCCCGTCGGGCTCCGGCCGTACCTGCCTGCTGCTCGCGCTCACGGGGCGGATGAGGCCCACGGACGGGGTGGCCGAGGTGGGCGGCTTCAGGCCGCCCCGGCACATGTCCGCCCTGCGCCGGGTCAGCGCGCTCGCCAACGTCTCCGGTGTCACCGACCTGGAACCCGCCCTGACGGTCGGGGAGCACCTGCGTGAACGGGCGCTGCTGCGGGGCGCGTTCGGCTCCGCTCCGCGCGCGCTGCTGCGCTCGCCCGGCCGGCGGCAGGCCGAGGGGAAGCGGCTGATCGACACCGCGCTGGACGCCGCCCGTCTCGACGTGGGGACACTGCCCAAGGGCGCCCGCACCGCCGTACGCGACCTGGAGCGCGCTCAGACGCTGCGCCTGTCCGTCGCACTCGCGCTGATGTCCGGACCGCGACTGCTCGCCGTCGACGACACCGACTACAAGCTCCGGCCGTCCGAACAGTCCGAGACCTGGGCGCTGTTGGGGTCCCTCGCCGAGTCCGGGACGACCGTACTCGCGGTCTGCGCGGCGGCACCGGAGGGGACACGGACCGTCTCCACCGGGACGTCCCGGAAGAAGAAGGAGGCGGCCGATGCGCCCGCCGAGACTGGCCGCTCTTGAGCTGAGGCGGTTCGGCCGCGGCAGGCTGCCGCGCGCCGCGCTGGTCGCGCTCCTGGTGCTGCCGCTGCTGTACGGCGCCCTGTACCTGTGGTCCTTCTGGGACCCGTACGGCCACCTGGACCGCGTCCCCGTGGCCCTCGTCGACGACGATCAGGGGGCCACCGCCGGCGGCCGGAGGATCACGGCCGGCGACGACCTGGCCGAGGGGCTGCTGAGGAGCGAGGTCTTCGACTGGCACCGGGTGAGCGCCGACGAGGCCCGCCGGGGCGTGGAGGACGGCACCTACTACCTGTCGCTGACCGTGCCCGCCGACTTCAGCAGGCGCATCGCCTCCAGCGCGGGCGACTCCCCAGAGACCGGCGCCCTCCAGGTCCGTACGAACGACGCCAACAACTACATCGTCGGGCAGATCTCCAGGACGGTGTTCAACGAGGTGCGCGCGGCCGCCTCCACCAAGGCCTCGCGCACCTTCCTGGACCGGATCTTCGTCTCCTTCTCCGGCATCCACGGCGAGACGGTGAAGGCCGCGAAGGGCGCCGACAAGCTCAGCGGCGGCATCGGCAAGGCGGAGAAGGGCTCCAAGGACCTCGCCGACGGGCTGGCCGACGCCAAGAAGGGCAGCGGCAAGCTGTCCAAGGGCCTGAAGAAGCTCGACACCGGGGCGGACGACCTGGAGGACGGCTCCCGGCAGGTGGCCGACGGCACGCGGACCCTGGCCGACCGGGTCAACACCGTGCACGGCACGGTGGGCCCCTTCCTGAAGGACAACGAGAAGACGATCGGCGACTCCGCCCGGCTGGTCGCCGACTCGGCCAAGGCGATCCGCCACAACCTCGACACGCTGGTGAAGAGCGCTCCGGGCGCCGCGAAGGGAGCCCACGCGGCCTCCACCGTCCTGGACGACGTCTACGCGCGGCGCTGCGCGCGGGCCGCCGTCCTGCCCGACCCCGCCTGCCCCGACCTGAAGAAGGCCAAGGAGGCCGCGGCCGACGTGGCGGGCATCGCCGACGACGTCAACACACTGATCGCGGACAACGACGGCGACCTGAAGAAGCTCGACACGAACCTCGCCGGCCTCCAGAAGCAGGCCCAGGCCCTCGCCGACCGCGCACCCCACCTCTCCGAGGACGTCGACGACGCCGTGAAGAGGATCAACAAGCTGAACGAGGGCGCCGGCAAGGTCGCCGCGGGCGCGAAGAAGCTGCACACCGGGCTCGGCACGGCCAAGTCCGGAGCGGCGGGCCTCGACAAGGGCGTCGGCACGCTGAAGACGGGCGCCGAGGATCTCAACGGGGGCATCTACAAGCTGGTCGACGGCTCCGGCAAGCTCGCCGGCGGGCTGCACGACGGAGCGGAACGGATCCCGGACTACGACAAGAAGGACCGCGACCGGCGCACCGGCGTCATGGCCGACCCGGTGCGGCTGGCCGCGCAGGACCTGCACCACGCGCCCAACTACGGCACCGGCTTCGCCCCCTACTTCATCCCGTTGTCCCTGTGGGTGGGCGCCATGGTGGCGTACATGCTCATCCCGCCGATGAACCGGCGCGCGCTCGCGGTGGGCGCCTCCTCGTGGCGGATCGCGCTGGCGGGCTGGCTGCCGGTGGCCGCGGTCGGGCTGCTCCAGACGGCGGCCCTGATGGCGGTGCTGCACTGGGCGATCGGCCTGGAGTCGGCCCGCGCGGGCGGCACGATCGCCTTCCTGTTCCTGGTGGCGGCGTGCTTCGCGGCGATCGTGCAGTGGCTGAACGCGCGGTTCGGTCCCGCGGGCCGGATCCTCGTCCTCGCCCTGCTGATGCTCCAGCTGACGTCCGCCGGCGGCACCTATCCCGTGCAGACCAGTCCGGGTTTCTTCAACGCGCTCCACCCGTTCCTGCCGATGAGTTACGTCGTCGACGCCCTCAGAAGGCTGATCACGGGCGGCGGTCTCGCCCCGGTCTGGACGGCCTGCGCGGTGCTGGCGGGCTTCACCGCCGCCGCGCTCGCGCTGACCGCCGTGGCGGCCCGGCGCCGGCAGGTGTGGACCCTGGACCGGCTGCACCCGGAGCTGACCCTGTGAGCCCGTCACCGCCCGCGCCACCGGCGCCACCCCCCGCGCCGCCGCCACCCGCATCACCGGTACCGCCGACGCCGCCGCCACCCGCCCCGGCGGCCGTACCGGCCGAGGAGCCGGACGCCGTTCCTGTGAGAATCAGGGCCATGGAAAGCAGCAGCACCACGCCGGGCGGCCGGACCCGCCGCGAGGTCACCCGGCAGAAGCTCTACGAGGCCGCCGTCACGCTCATCGCCGAGCAGGGCTTCTCCGCCACCACCGTGGACGAGATCGCCGAGCGGGCCGGGGTCGCCAAGGGCACGGTCTACTACAACTTCGCCAGCAAGTCGGACCTCTTCGAGGAGCTGCTGCGGCACGGTGTGGGCCTCCTCGCCGCCTCCCTGCGGGAGGCGGCCGAGCGGACGGACCGGGAGGGCGGCAGCCGGGTCGACGCCCTGGACGCGATGATCCGGGCCGGACTGGTCTTCATCGACCGCTACCCGGCCTTCACCCAGCTGTACGTGGCCGAGCTGTGGCGCACCAACCGCGCCTGGCAGTCCACGCTGATGGTGGTCCGGCAGCAGGCGGTCGCGGTCGTCGAGGGCGTACTGCGCGAGGGCGTGGCGGGCGGCGAGTTCAGCGAGGAGATCGATGTGCCGCTGACCGCGTCCGCGCTGGTGGGCATGGTGCTGGTGGCCGCCCTCGACTGGAAGTCGTTCCAGCCGGAGCGCTCCCTGGACGACGTCCACGCGGCGCTGTCGCGGCTCCTCCAGGGCCGGGTGAGCGGCACCCGCTGAGGCCGCTCGCGGGGGCGCGCGCGGCCGAGGACGTCCCGAGGACAGGGCAGGGCAGGGCAGAGCAGGACAGGGCAGGGCAAGGGCAAGGGCAGGGCAAGGGCATGGCTCATGGCGGGGCTCGCACGGGAAAGCGCCGGTCCGCCGTGGCCACGTCCCCCGGGCCACCGCGCACCGGCGCTTTCTCCGCTCCCCCGTATCCCCTCGCCCCGCCTCTCCGCTTCCCCGTTTCCCCGTTTCCCCGGTCCCCCGCCCCCTGGTGGCCCCCGTGTGGTCGTTCCCCGGGTTCCCCCGTGGCTCGCTCCCGCCGACGCGGGCCGGCGGAAGGAGCGGTCCAGGGCGGCGCCGTTCCGCCGCCCCGTGTCGGCGGTGCCGGCGCCGTGCCCCGTCCCGTGCCTCCACTCTCTCGTTCACGCAGGTGGGACCCCATCCGCGCGCGTACTCATCTCCTCGCCTGAGTACCTGTACTCAGCCCTGCGCGCCCGCACCCGGGGGCGGCACGCCACCGACCGGAAAGGCGCTGGTCATCGCCCCGGAGCGGGCGTTGTCGGCGGTGGTCGATAAAGTCGCGGGCATGGCACGGATTGCGGTGATCGGCGCCGGGATGGGCGCGATGGCGGCCGCCGCCCGGCTGGCCGTCGCGGGCCACCGGGTGACGGTGTACGAGCGTACGGAGACGTACGGCGGGGCGGTGCGCCGCCTCGAGCGGGACGGTTTCGCCTTCGACACCGGGCCCGGGCTGCTCCCGCTGCCCGCGGTCTACCGCGATCTGTTCGTCAAGACCGGCAAGGAACCGCTGGAGGACCGCGTCGGACTCGTCCAGGTCGACCCGGCGGCGCGGCACCTGTTCGCGGACGGCACCGAGGTGTCGCTGCCCAACGCCTCCCGCGCGGGCGTCGTCACGGCCCTGGACGCGGCACTCGGGCCGGGCGCCGGGCAGCGCTGGGGCGACTTCCTGGTGCGGGCGCGCGAGGCCTGGGACCGCACCCGCCGGCCGCTCCTGGAGGAGCCGCTGTGGCCCAACTGGTCCGTGCTGGCCGAGCGCGAGCCCTATCCGGCGGTTCCGCACAAGCGTCTGCTGCGCACCCGGCGGGCCGGCACGCTCGCCGAGGTCGGCGCCTGGGAGCTGCGCGATCCGCGTCTCGCCGCGCTCCTGGAGAGCCATGCGCTCGCCCACGGCCTCGATCCGCGCACCGCTCCGGCGAGCGCGGCCGTGCTGCCGTACATGGAGCACGCCTTCGGCATCTGGTACGTCCGCGGCGGCCTGCGCGAACTGGCGCGCGCGGTGTACGAGCGGTGTGTGGCCCGCAGGGTCGAGTTCGTCTTCGGCACCGAGGTGGCGCGGATCGTCGAGAAGGACGGCCGGGCGACGGGGGTGGAGTTCGCCGAAGGCGGCGCCGCTCAGGCGGAGTTCGTGGTCGCCGGTGTGGCGCCGGAGACGCTGAGCGGCTTCGTGGGGGACGCGACCCTGCGCGGCGAGGGCCAGGTGCCCGCCCGGCATGGCCTGCCTAGCCGCCTGACCGTGCTGCTGGCGCTGCGCGGCGGGCGCCCGGAGGGGACGGCCCATCGCACCGTGGTGCACACCGAGGACCGCGAGCCGGAGCTGGACGCCCTGTTCGGTACGGCCCCGGGCATGCCCGCGCGGCCCACGGTCACGGTGCTGCGCCCCGGCGATCCGGCCCTGGTCCCGGACGGGGAGCACGAGGCGATCACCCTCACGGCCACGGTTCCCGCGCTGCTGCCCGGGGTGGGCGAACAGGCCGGCGGGGAGGCCCTGGAGGCGCAGGCCGATCGTATGATCACCGTCGCGGAACGGGCCGTGCCGGGGCTTCGCGACCGCGTCCTGTGGCGCGAGACCCGCACCCCGGCCGACATCGCCGGGGCAACGGGCGCGGCGGGCGGGGCCGTTCCCGCGCCGTCGCTGGCCGCGGCGGGGGGCCGGCTGCTGCATCCGGCGAACTCGACGGGAATCGACGGCCTGTTCACCGTGGGCGGCTGGTCGCACCCGGGGGGCGGGCTGCCGCACGCCGGGATGTCGGGTGCGCTGGTGGCCGGACTCGTCGTGGAGGGGCCGGAGTTCCGCGGCTCGCAGTGAGCCGGGGCGCGGACGTGCCCGCATCCCGGGACCGATTCGGACCGGTTCGGACCGGTTCAGAAACGGTACTGCTCGTCGAAACCGGCGCCCTGCTGCGCCTGTCCGTAGCCCTGGCCGCCCTGGCCGTCGCCCTGGTACGGGTAGGACTGCTCGGGCGGGAGTTCGCCGCCGTAGGAGTCGTCGGTGCGCTGCTGCGGGACCCATACCCCGCCGGCCGGGGTCTCGCCGCCGTAGCCGCCCGTGGCGTACGGGTCCTGGACGCCGTAGCCCTGCTGCCCGTAACCCTGCTGGCCACCGTATGTGGTGTCGTAGGAGGCGCCGCCGTAGGTCTGGGTGCCGGCGTACGGATCCGAGTAGGCGGCGTAGCCCTGCTGGCCGGAGCCGTCGTAGCCGTAGGCCTGCTGCCCGTAGCCGGAGTAGTCGTACCCGTAGCCCTGGTCGGTGGCCTGGGCCGCGGTGGCGTACTGGTCCTGGGGCAGGCCGGCCGGCTGCGGGGAGTCGCCGTAGACGCCGTAGGAACCGGTGTCGTCGGGCAGGGGCTGCGGCTGGTACACGGCGGTGGTCTCGGCGGCCGTGGGGTCGGCGGCGCGGGCGGGGGCGAAGACGTCGTCCTGGTCGTAGTCGTCGGACCCGTACGCCAGTCCGTCACGGCCGGCCGGGCTGCCCATGCCGTCCGCACCGTCCGTGGCTTCCTGACCGTGGGGGCCGTCGTCACCGATGTGGCCGCCGTCGGGGGCTTCGAGGCCGGAGTCCTCCAGAGCCGGGTCCTGACGCTCGGCCTTGCCGCGGCGGCGCTTGGGCGCTTCGCCACTCGGGTGCCTGACCGCCCAGCCGGCGGCGAAGCCGCGGCGGAAGGACAGCGTGACGTACGTCTGCCCGACCGCGAACGCGGCCGCGCCCAGGCCGATCACCACCACGGACGGCATCAGCACACCGAGCACGACACACAGGAAGCCGGCGAAGGCGAGCAACCGCCAGCGCAGGCGCGCCTTGTACTGCAGCAGCACCTCACCGAGCAGCCACAGCGCGACGATGCCGAACGCGATGTAGAGGACCGTCCAGCCCATGTACGCCCCTCTCCCAGTGGCCGCTTCGCAGTCTGTCGTACGCGGATACGGCCGGTCTAGGCCTGCGGCGGGTGGTGCAGGCCCAGGTTCTCGTAGATTTCCAGCGTCGCCGTGGAGTTGTTGAGCGTGATGAAGTGCAGTCCGGGCACCCCTTCGGCCAGCAGCCGCGCGCAGAACTCCGTGGCGAACTCGATGCCCATGGAGCGTACCGCCGTCGGATCGTCTTGTGCTGTGAGGATCCGCTCTTTCAGGGCGGCCGGGAAGGCGGCGTTGGTGAGGGACGGGATCCGCGCCAGGGTCTTCGCACTGGCGATCGGCATGACCTCGGGGATGATCGGGGTGTCGCAGCCGGCGGCCGCGACCCGGTCGCGCAGCCGCAGATAGTCCTCGGGCTGGAAGAACATCTGCGTGATGGCGTAGTCGGCGCCCGCGCGGCACTTGTCGACGAAGTGGCGTACGTCGGTCTCCCAGTCGTCGGAGCGCGGGTGCATCGCGGGGAAGGCCGCGACGCCGACGCAGAAGTCACCGGAGGTCTTGATCAGTTCGACGAGTTCGGCGGCGTAGGTCAGGCCCCGGGGGTGCGGCACCCAGTCGCCCATCGGGTCACCGGGCGGGTCGCCGCGCAGCGCCAGCATGTTGCGGATCCCGGCGTCGGCGTACTGCCCGATGATGTTGCGCAGGTCGGCCACCGAGTGGTCGACGGCGGTGAGGTGGGCGATCGGGGTGAGCGTGGTGTCGGAGGCGATGGCCTCGGTCGCCTTGACCGTGCCCGCGCGCGTCGAGCCGCCCGCGCCGTAGGTCACGGAGACGAAGTCGGGCGCCACGGCCTCGACCCGGCGCAGCGCGTTCCACAGGTTCCGCTCGCCCTTCGGGGTCTTGGGGGCGTAGAACTCGAACGAATACGTCGTCTTGCCCGTCGCGAGCATGTCGCGCACGGTGCGGGCGTGGTCCGACCTGGTGGATGCGGTGCCGAGGGCCATACTCGCAGGTTAGCCAGGGGGCGGCGGTCCCCCAACCGAACGCCGGGAATTTGCCGGAATTGCCGGATTCTTGTCCACCCATCGGACAACCACCGGACAAGAGGGCGGGAACCACTCCTCCCGCCGTCCGTCCGCGGCGACCCCCTCTGGCTAGAGGGTGTCCGGCGGATCCTGCCGCAGCCGCTTGGCGAACTCCGCCGCCGCCGCGCCGGGGTCCTCGGCCTCGGTGATCGCCCGGACCACGACGACGCGGCGGGCGCCGGCGTCGAGGACCTCGTCCAGATTGCCGAGATCGATGCCGCCGATGGCGAACCAGGGGCGGTCGGTGCCGAGGGACGCCGTGTACCGGACCAGGCCGAGGCCGGGCGCGTGGCGTCCGGGCTTGGTGGGGGTGGGCCAGCAGGGGCCCGTGCAGAAGTAGTCCACGCCGTCCTGGACGGCGGCCGCGGCGGCCTCGGACTCGGCGTGCGTGGAGCGGCCGATCAGGACACCGTCGCCGAGTATCGCGCGGGCCGCGGGCACCGGCAGATCGCCCTGGCCGAGGTGCAGCACGTCCGCGCGGGCGGCGTGGGCGACGTCGGCGCGGTCGTTGACGGCGAGCAGCTTGCCGTGGCGGGCGCAGGCGTCGGCGAACACCTGGAGGTGCTCCAGCTCCTCGCCCGCCTCCATGCCCTTGTCGCGCAGCTGCACGATGTCGACCCCGCCGGCCAGCACCGCGTCGAGGAACTCGGGCAGGTCGCCCTGGCGGGTGCGGGCGTCCGTGCACAGGTACAGGCGCGCGCCGGCGAGCCGGTCACGGGCGGTGGCTGCGACTGCGGCGGTGTCGGTGGCGGGCACGGGCATGGGTGGATCCCCCCGGTTGGGTGCGGTGCTGCGTTGTCGGCGCGGTGTGTCGAGGGCGTACGGGCCGCGGCGGGGCGGCTGTGGCGAAGCGGCCGTGGCCGCCCGGCCGTGGCCCGTACGCCGGATCGGGTTGTTCAGGCGGTACCGGTCAGACGGCGAGCGCCTGGGCGCGGCGCTTCACCTCCGTGCCGCGATTCTCGCTCAGGGCCTGCGCGGGGGTGCCGGGCAGGCTCGGGTCGGGGGTGAAGAGCCACTCGATCATCTCTTCGACCGTGAAACCGTCGTCCCGCAGGAGCGTCAGGGTCCCGGACAGGCCCTTGACGACCTTGTCCCCGTCGATGAAGGCGGCGGGGACGTGCAGTGCGCGGTTCTCACCACGGCGTACGGCGATGAGCTGGCCCTCCTTCACCAGCTGCCGCACCCTCGTCACCTCGACGCCGAACATCTCGGCGATCTCGGGCAGGGTGAGCCAGTCGGGGACGAGAGCATCGATCTTCGCGTCAATCTCGGTCACGGATCCAAGCCTGCCATCCGCCACTGACAGTCGGAAGTCAGGCCCGTCCACCTGGGAGAACCCGCGGGAGAACATCGCACGTACGGCGCCCTGCGACGCCCCCGCGAAACCCCGCGACACGCCCCGTGGCGCGCCCCGCGGCGCTACGCCGTGGCCGCCTTCAGCGGCCTGGCCGGGTCCGCCAGCAGCTCCGGGTCCATCGGCGTGCCGGCCTCGATCAGCCGTCTGCCCTGTGCCAGGTCCCGCGGCCGGCCGACCGCCAGCAGGGCGACCAGCCGGTCCCCGCGCAGCCAGCAGACCGTCCACGCCGGGCCGGACGGCTCGCCGCGCCAGACGGTGGCGTCGGCGGACGTGTGGTGACCGGCGTACTGCACGAAACGGCCGAACTGCTCGGACCAGAAGTACGGCACCGGGTCGTAGACGGCGGGCGTCAGGCCGATGATGTTGGCGGCGACCGTGCGCGGACCCTGGAGCGCGTTGTCCCAGTGGTGGACGAGCAGCCGCTCGCCGTACCGCCCGGAGGGGAAGGAGGCGCAGTCCCCGACCGCGTACACGTCCGCCACGGACGTGCGCAGACGGTCGTCGGCGAGCACCTCCCCCTGCTCCCCCAGCGCGATGCCGGAACCGGCGAGCCAGGCGGTCGCGGGGCGTGCGCCGATGCCGACCACGACGGCGCCCGCGGGCAGCCGTGAGCCGTCGTCGAGCACCACCGCACCGGGCTCGACGTGCTCCACGCGCGCGTGCGTGCGCAGCTCGGCCCCGCTGTCGGCGTACCAGGTGGTCATCGGCGCGGCCACCTCGGCGGGCAGGGCCCCGGCGAGCGGCCGGTCCGCCGCCTCCACGACGGTCACCGCGCAGCCCGCCTCGCGGGCGGCGGTGGCGAACTCGGCGCCGATCCAGCCCGCGCCGACGACCACGATGTCGTGCTGCTCGGCGAGCACGGGCCGCAGCCGTTCGGCGTCGTCGAGGGTGCGCAGCAGATGGACGCCGGGGACGCCCTCGGCGCCGGGCAGCCGGACCGGTTCGGCGCCGGTGGCCACGACGAGGACGTCGTAGGGCACCGGCCCCTCGGAGGTGTCGAGCACATGGGCCTCGGGGCGGACGGCGAGCGCCTCGCAGCCGAGCCGCAGTTCGAGGGCGAGCGACTCGAAGTCGACGTCGAAGGCCGAGCCCTCGGCCTTGCCGAGCAGCACCGCCTTGGACAGCGGCGGCCGGTCGTAGGGCTGGTGGGGTTCGGCGCCGATCAGCGTGACGGTGCCGGTGAAGCCCTGCTCGCGCAGGGCGACCGCGGTCTGCACACCGGCCATGCCCGCACCGACGACGACCACCCGCCGCGGCTGTGACATGCCCTGTTCCTGCGTCTGCTCGCTCACCTGATCACCATAGTCACCGACGGTTCGGTCGGTCAGGGGGCATGCGAGAGGCTCCCTTACGAGTGCTCCGCCCCAGGGGCTAGGGTGGCCTCCGACAAGCACTCGCGGGAGCCCGGACGCACCGGGCTGAGAGGGAGGCTGGCGGCCTCCGACCGTACGAACCTGATCCGGGTCATGCCGGCGAAGGGAGGGGCTGGACGCCCATGTCGTTGCCACGTACGTCAGACGTCCTCGTCATCGGGGGCGGGATCATCGGACTCGTGACGGCCTGGCGGGCCGCGCAGCGCGGGTTCACCACGGCCGTGGTGGACCCCGAACCGGGCGGTGGGGCCGCGCAGGTCGCGGCCGGAATGCTGGCCGCCGTCACGGAACTGCACTACGGCGAGCAGACGCTGCTCGGGCTGAACCTCGCCTCGGCCCGCCGCTACCCGGACTTCGCGGCCGAGCTGACCGAGCTGACCGGCCACGACCTCGGCTACCGCCGCTGCGGCACGCTCGCCGTGGCGCTGGACGCCGACGACCGCGCCCACCTGCGGGAACTGCACGACCTCCAGCGCGCCTCGGGCCTGGAGTCGGAGTGGCTGTCCGGGCGGGACTGCCGGCGCCTGGAGCCGATGCTCGCGCCGGGCGTGCGCGGCGGGCTGCGGGTCGACGGCGACCACCAGATCGACCCGCGACGGCTCGCCGCCGCCCTGGTGGCCGCGTGCGAGCGGGCCGGGGTGGTCGTCCACCGCGCGTGGGCCGAGCGGCTCACCGTGCGCGGGGACCGGGCCGCCGGCTGTGTGCTGCGCGACGGCACGGAGCTCGGCGCGGGACAGGTGGTGCTCGCCGCGGGCAGCCGCAGCGGGCAGCTGGCCGGGGTGCCGGACGAGGTGCTGCCACCGGTGCGGCCGGTCAAGGGGCAGGTCCTGCGGCTGACCGTGCCGAAGCGGTACGCGCCGTTCCTGAGCCGCACGGTGCGGGCCGTGGTGCGCGGCAGCCACGTCTACCTGGTGCCGCGGGTGAGCGGCGAGCTGGTCGTCGGCGCCACCAGCGAGGAGCTGGGCTGGGACACGACGGTGACGGCCGGCGGGGTGTACGAACTGCTGCGCGACGCCCACGAACTGGTCCCCGGGATCACCGAGCTGCCGCTGACCGAGACCCGGGCCGGGCTTCGCCCCGGCTCACCCGACAACGCGCCGCTGCTCGGCCCGACCGAGCTGGACGGGCTGCTGCTGGCCACCGGCCACTACCGCAACGGCGTGCTGCTCACCCCGGTCACCGGTGACGCCATGGCGCACGCCCTGGCCACCGGCGAACTCCCGGACGAGGCCCGTCCCTTCACCCCGCGGCGCTTCGCCGCCGCCCTCACGGAGCAGCCCGCATGAACATCTCCGTCAACGGCGAGCCCCACCGGTTCTCGCCCGGCACCGCTCTGGACACCGTCGTGCGGAGCCTGACCGCGGCGCCCTCCGGGGTGGCCGCCGCCCTCAACGAGACCGTCGTCCCGCGCGCGCAGTGGCCGTCCACGACCCTGAGCGAGGGCGACCGCGTCGAAGTGCTGACCGCGGTGCAGGGAGGCTGACCCATGGCCGACGATCCCCTTGTCCTCGGTGCCACGTCCTTCGCGTCCCGGCTGATCATGGGCACGGGCGGTGCGCCCAGCCTGGACGTGCTGGAGCGGGCCCTGGTGGCGTCCGGCACGGAACTGACCACGGTCGCCATGCGCCGGGTGAACCCCTCGGTGCACGGCTCCGTGCTGTCGGTGCTGGAGAAGCTGGGCATCCGGGTGCTGCCCAACACGGCGGGCTGCTTCACGGCGGGCGAGGCGGTGCTCACGGCCCGTCTCGCGCGCGAGGCGCTGGGCACCGACCTGATCAAGCTGGAGGTCATCGCCGACGAGCGGACGCTGCTGCCGGACCCGATCGAACTGCTGGACGCGGCGGAGACGCTGGTCGACGACGGCTTCACGGTGCTGCCGTACACCAACGACGACCCGGTGCTGGCGCGAAAGCTGGAGGACGTGGGCTGTGCGGCGATCATGCCGCTGGGCTCGCCGATCGGGTCCGGTCTTGGCATCCGCAACCCGCACAACTTCCAGCTGATCGTCGAGCACGCGCGCGTGCCGGTGATCCTGGACGCGGGCGCCGGCACGGCCTCGGACGTGGCGCTGGCCATGGAGCTGGGGTGTGCGGGGGTGATGCTCGCCTCCGCGGTGACGCGGGCGCAGGAGCCGGCGGTGATGGCCGAGGCGATGCGGCACGCGGTGGCGGCGGGGCGGATGGCGCGGCTGGCGGGGCGGATCCCCAAGCGGCACTTCGCCGAGGCGTCCTCTCCTGCGGAGGGCTTGGCCGTGCTGGATCCGGAGCGGCCGGCTTTCTAGGTGCTCGTGGGGTTGCGGTGCGTCGTTCGCTTGCCGCTCGGGTGGGTGCCGCCCTGCGCTCACCCGTGCCGCCCTGCGGCACGACTGCCCGCAGGCTGGCGTGCGGCAGGACTGCCCGCAGGCTCCGTGGCGCACGACTGCCCGCAGACGGCGGCGGCACCGTCACAGGTCGGCTTCAGTCGCGCTGCCGAACCCGGCTGGGAGGGGTGGGTGTCCGTCGTGGCTCGTACACTCGCCTGCGTGGATACGACCCTTCAGGACCCATTGGTCGGGCAGGTGCTCGACGGCCGTTATCGCGTCGACGCGCGGATCGCCGTCGGCGGGATGGCCACGGTCTACCGGGGCCTGGACACCCGCCTGGACCGCGTCCTCGCCCTGAAGGTGATGCACCCCTCGCTCGCGGCCGACGGCTCCTTCGTGGAACGGTTCATACGGGAGGCCAAGTCGGCGGCCCGCCTGGACCACCCCAACGTCGTGCAGGTCTTCGACCAGGGCACCGACGGGTCGTACGTCTACCTCGCCATGGAGTACATCTCCGGCTGCACCCTGCGCGACGTGCTGCGCGAGCGCGGGGCGCTCCAGCCGCGCGCCGCTCTGGACATCCTGGAGCCGGTGCTCGCCGCGCTCGGCGCCGCGCACCGCGCCGGGTTCGTGCACCGCGACATGAAGCCGGAGAACGTCCTGATAGGGGACGACGGCCGGGTCAAGGTCGCCGACTTCGGTCTGGTGCGGGCCGTGAACACGGTGACGAACACCACCGGCACGGTCCTCGGGACCGTCTCCTACCTCGCCCCCGAGCAGATCGAACAGGGCACCGCCGACCCCCGGGTCGACGTCTACGCGTGCGGGGTCGTGCTCTACGAGATGCTGACCGGTGGCAAGCCCCATCAGGGGGAGAGCCCCGCCCAGGTGCTCTACCAGCACCTCCACGAGGACGTGCCCGCGCCGTCGGCCGCCGTGCCGGGGCTCGCGTACGAGCTGGACGAGCTCGTGGCGACGGCCACCGCCCGCAACCCGGAGGTACGGCCGCACGACGCGGTGGCGCTGCTCGCGCGGGTCCGCGAGGCCCGCTCGGCGCTCGGCGCGGAGCAGCTGGACGCGGTGCCGCCGCAGGCGCTCACCGATGGCCACGACAACGCCGAGGACCGTACGAGCGTCATACCCCGGGCGCTGACGGTGCCGCGCCCCCTGCCCGTGAACGAGGACGACGAGACCTCCGCGGACCATGCGGCGCTCCATCGCACCAGCCGCCTGGAGACTCCCCCCGCGCCGCGGCGTCCGGCCCGCCGGCCCCGGCGCGTCCTGCTGACCGTGGTCGCCGCCGTCCTGCTGGTCCTCGGGGTCGGCGGTGGCGTGTGGTACATCAACTCCGGCCAGTTCACCAAGGTCCCGCCGCTGCTGGCAAAGACGGAGGCGCAGGCGCGGCAGCGGCTCGACGAGGCCGGTCTCGGGGTCAAGGACGTCAAGCACGCCTACAGCGACACGGTCGCGCGGGGCACGGTCATCAGCACGGACCCGGAGGCGGGCGCCCGGATCCGCAGCCACGACTCGGTGACGCTCACCGTCTCCGACGGCCCGGAGACGGTCGAGGTGCCCGTCCTGAAGGGGCGCCCGCTGGGTGAGGCGCAGGGCCTGCTGAAGAAGGCCGGGCTGGAGCCGGGCATGGTGAGCCGGGCGTTCAGCGAGGGCATCCCCAAGGGCTCGGTAATCAGCACGGACCCCGAGGCGGGCACGGAGCGGCACGCCGGCTCGGCGATCGCGCTCGTCGTCAGCAAGGGCCGCCCGGTGGACGTGCCGGACGTCACCGGCGAGGACCTGGACGAGGCGAGGTCCGACCTTCAGGAGGCGGGTCTGAAGGTGACGGTCGCGCCGCAGCGGATCAACTCCGAGTACGACCAGGGGCAGGTCGCCGCGCAGACCCCGGCGGGCGGCGGCAAGGCCGCCGAGGGTGACACGGTCACGCTGACGCTGTCCAAGGGCCCGGAGATGGTCGAGGTGCCGGACGTGACGGGCGACAGCGTCGACGACGCGAAGAAGACGCTTCAGGACGCCGGCTTCAAGGTCGACGAGGACCGCGGGATCCTCGGGCTGTTCGGCGACACCGTCAAGAAGCAGTCGGTGGACGGCGGCGAGCGGGCGCCGAAGGGCTCGACGATAACGATCACCATCAGGTGACGGCCGTCATCGCCGGCGGTGGGGAGACCGGGATCACGGCGGCCCCTGGCCGCCGCCCGCCGGTCACGTGACACCCTGAACGGGTGAGCAGTGAGCACTCCCCCTCTCCCCGCGCCCTTGAGGCCCTGCCGGGCCGCTCCCGCAATCCCGTGGGCAGCCATGTCCCCGTCGCGGGCGGTCTGCACTCCGTGGGCCTGTCCTACGCCCGTGCGCTGGGCGCCGAGACCGTGCAGGTCTTCGTCGCCAATCCGCGTGGCTGGGCCACGCCCGCGGGCAGTGCGCGGCAGGACGAGGAGTTCCGCGCGGCCTGCGCGGCGGAGTCGATACCGGCGTACGTCCACGCGCCGTACCTGATCAACTTCGGCTCGCACACCGAGGCGACCGTCGAGCGGTCGGTGGCGTCGCTGCGGCACTCGCTGCGGCGCGGCCGGGAGATCGGCGCGCTGGGCGTCGTCGTGCACACGGGGAGCGCGACCGGCGGCCGGGACCGGGCCGTGGCGCTGGAGCAGGTGCGCGCGCACCTGCTGCCGCTGCTGGACGAACTCACCCACGACGACGACCCGTACCTGCTGCTGGAGTCGACCGCGGGCCAGGGCGCCTCGCTCTGCTCCCGGACCTGGGACTTCGGGCCGTACTTCGAGGCGCTGGAGAACCATCCGAGGCTGGGCGTGTGCCTGGACACCTGCCACGTCTTCGCCGCCGGGCACGACCTGACCGGCCCGAGCGGCATGCACCAGACCCTGGACCTGCTGGTGGACACGGTCGGCGCCGGCCGGCTGAAGCTGATCCACGCCAACGACTCCAAGGACGTGGTGGGCGCCCACAAGGACCGGCACGAGAACATCGGCGCCGGCCACATCGGCGAGGACCCCTTCCGCGCCCTGCTGACCCACCCCGCCACCGAGGGCGTCCCCCTGATCATCGAGACCCCCGGCGGCAAGGAGGGGCACGCGGCGGACGTGGAACGGCTGAAGAAGCTCAGGGACGGCTGAGCGGCAGGTCGAGCGGCAGCCGGGCGGAGGACCTCACAGCTCGGGCCCGTCGCCCGGTTCCTCCTGGTAGGAGTAGCGCTGTTCCTTCCAGGGGTCGCCGAGGTTGTGGTAGCCGCGTTCCTCCCAGAAGCCGCGGCGGTCGGCGGTCATGTACTCCACGCCGCGCACCCACTTGGGGCCCTTCCAGGCGTACAGGTGGGGGACGATCAGCCGGAGTGGGAAGCCGTGCTCGGCGGTGAGGAGCTCGCCGTCCTTGTGGGTGGCGAAGAGGGCGCGCTCGGAGCTGAAGTCGGCGAGGCGGAGGTTGGAGCTGAAGCCGTACTCGGCCCACACCATCACATGGGTGACGTTCGGCGCGGGCGGTGCGAGGTCCAGGATCGTCCGGGCCGGGATGCCGCCCCATTCGGCGCCGAGCATGCTGTACTTCGTGACGCAGTGCAGGTCGGCCACCACGGTGGTGTACGGCAGGGCCGTGAACTCCTCGTGGGTCCAGCAGTGCTTCTCCCCGTCGGCGGTGGCGCCGAAGACCCGGAACTCCCAGCGCTCCGGCCGGAACTTGGGCACGGGCCCGTAGTGCGTGACCGGCCAGCCGCGCTGCAACCGCTGCCCCGGCGGGAGCTCCGGCTGTGCCGCTCCCCCGTACGCCGCTTCGGACGCTCCTTTCGCACTCGCTCCAGACGCGTCCCCAGATGCGCGTTCCACCGGCTGACCCATGACTCCATCCTGACAGACCGGACGGGGTGCACATGACCAGCCCGGGGATGATTCGGGCAGCTCGCACTAAGTGTGCACTTACTGGACGGCTCTGTATGCCGGTGCAATCATGCGGCGCTATCGGCCCAGACTCGTCCGGAAGGAGCCCGCAGCATGCAAGGCGACCCCGAGGTCCTCGAACTGCTCAACGAGCAGCTGACCGCCGAGCTCACCGCCATCAACCAGTACTTCCTGCATTCGAAGCTGCAGGACCACAAGGGGTGGTCGACGCTCGCCAAGTACACCCGGGACGAGTCCTTCGACGAGATGCGGCACGCCGAGATCCTCACCGACCGCATCCTGCTGCTGGACGGCCTGCCCAATTACCAGCGGCTCTTCCATGTGCAGGTCGGGCAGACGGTGACGGAGATGTTCCGGGCCGACCGGCAGATCGAGGTCGAGGCCATCGACCGGCTGCGCCGGGGCGTCGACGTGATGCGCGACAAGGGCGACATCACGTCCGCGAACATCTTCGAGGCGATCCTCGCCGACGAGGAGCACCACATCGACTACCTGGACACCCAGCTGGAGCTGGTGGACAAGCTGGGCGAGGCCCTCTACCTGTCCACGGTGATCGAGCAGAGCCAGCCCGACCCCTCGGGCCCGGGCACACACGGCTTCTCGACGCACTAGGACGCCGAGCGGCTCCAGGCTGCGCCGAGCGGCTCTAGGCGGCGTCGCCGAGTTCCGTCGCCGGGGTCGGCCGGGGCAGGCGGGGGAACGGCGAGGCTCCGCGGTCGGCCAGTTCCCGGCGCGGGCAGGCGCCCCGGCCGAGCAGTGCCTGGATGCGCCGGACGCAGCCACCGCAGTCCGTGCCCGCCTTGCAGGCGGAGGCGATCTGGCGGGGCGTGCATGCGCCGTTCTCCGCGTGCTGCTGGACCTGCTGCTCGGTGACGCCGAAGCAACTGCACACGTACACGCGCGGCTCACCTCCCGCCGGGATCGATCAGTAGTGCCATCCCGACTTGCTCGGTGAGGCAAACCTAACCTTACCCGCAGCTCCGGACCGGCAAAAGAGGATGGGGCGCGGACCGTCTGTGATCCGCGCCCCACTCATCGGCCGTCAGCGGGCGACCGCCTCACTGGTCGCGGTACATCTCCGCGACGAGGAAGGCGAGGTCCAGCGACTGGCTGCGGTTGAGCCGCGGGTCGCAGGCCGTCTCGTAGCGCTGGTGCAGGTCGTCGACGAAGATCTCGTCGCCGCCGCCCACGCACTCGGTGACGTCGTCACCGGTCAGCTCCACATGGATGCCGCCCGGGTGGGTGCCCAGCGCCTTGTGCACCTCGAAGAAGCCCTTGACCTCGTCGAGCACGTCGTCGAAGCGGCGGGTCTTGTGCCCGGAGGCGGCCTCGAAGGTGTTGCCGTGCATCGGATCGGTCACCCAGGCCACGGTCGCGCCGGAGGCGGTGACCTTCTCCACCAGCTCGGGCAGCCGGTCGCGCACCTTGTCCGCGCCCATCCGCACGATGAACGTCAGCCGGCCCGGCTCACGGTCCGGGTCGAGGCGCTCGATGTACTGCAACGCCTCCTCGGCCGTCGTGCTCGGGCCGAGCTTGACGCCGATCGGGTTGCGGATCTTCGAGGCGAACTCGATGTGCGCGTGGTCCAGCTGCCGGGTGCGCTCACCGATCCACACCATGTGCCCGGAGACGTCGTACAGCTGCCCGGTGCGCGAGTCGACCCGGGTCAGCGCCGACTCGTAGTCCAGCAGCAGCGCCTCGTGCGAGGCGTAGAACTCGACGGTCTTGAACTCCTCCGGGTCGGTGCCGCAGGCCCGCATGAAGTTCAGCGCGTTGTCGATCTCCCGGGCGAGCTGCTCGTAGCGCTGGCCGGACGGGGAGGACTTCACGAAGTCCTGGTTCCAGGCGTGCACCTGGCGCAGGTCGGCGTAGCCGCCGGTGGTGAAGGCGCGCACCAGGTTCAGCGTGGAGGCGGAGGCGTGGTACATCCGCTTCAGCCGCTCGGGGTCCGGGACGCGGGCCTCCTCGGTGAACTCGAAGCCGTTGACGGAGTCGCCGCGGTAGGTCGGCAGCGTCACGCCGTCGCGGGTCTCGGTCGGCTTGGAGCGCGGCTTGGAGTACTGGCCGGCGATCCGGCCGACCTTCACCACCGGCACCGAGGCGGCGTACGTGAGCACGGCGCCCATCTGGAGCAGCGTCTTGAGCTTGTTGCGGATGTGGTCGGCGGACACCGCGTCGAAGGCCTCCGCGCAGTCGCCGCCCTGGAGCAGGAACGCCTCGCCCCTGGCGACGGCTCCCATCCGGGCGCGCAGCTGGTCGCACTCGCCCGCGAAGACGAGCGGCGGATACGACTCGAGGTCCGCGATCACTGCGCGCAGAGCCTCGGGGTCGGGGTACTCGGGCTGCTGCGCCGCGGGCAGGTTTCGCCAGGTGTTGCCAGCGCTCGCGCTGGTCTTAGCGTTCACGGTCACCTTCTCAACACTACGGGGTCGCTCCGCGGGGCCATTCATCCGCTCATCAAGTGAGACGGATGGCGCACGGGCGTGGACGGTGTGCGGTAGGGTGCCGGGCATGTTCGCGCACTCGACCCAGAACCAGAACTGGTGGTGGACCGCTTCTCCGGCGGCCCGCTGACTGCGCGTATCCCACACTTCGCGAAGGCCGCCCGAGGGGCGGCCTTCGGTGTGTGCGGCACCCGGGTCGTTCCTCACCGACAGACACCGACGGAAGAGGACCCCATGGACCTGGCACAGCTGCTGCACGATCCCCGCCCGTTCGCCCTGCTCCGGCGCCGTGCCCCAGGGCACGACCACGATCTGGTCGAGCTGCTGCTCGGCCCGGTGAGCACCCGGGAGACCCTGGCCGAGCTGCCCGAGGAGGGCCTGGCGCTGGTCCCGTTCCGGCAGATCCGCGAGCGCGGCTTCGACGTCCGCGACGACGGCACCCCGCTGACGGTGCTGGCGCCCGAGGAGTCGTACGCGATCCCGATCGCCGAGGCGCTGGCGCAGCTGCCCGCGCACGAGGTCCGGGTCGAGGGCGACGGCTTCGACGTGGGCGACGAGGAGTACGCGGAGATCGTCGGGCGGGTGCTGCGCGACGAGATCGGCGCGGGCGAGGGCGCCAACTTCGTGATCCGGCGGACGTACGAGGGCCGGATCCCCGGCTTCGGCAGGTCCGACGCGCTGGCGCTGTTCCGGCGGCTGCTGGAGGGCGAGCGGGGGGCGTACTGGACGTTCGTGGTGCACACCGGCGACCGGACGCTGGTCGGGGCGAGCCCCGAGGTGCATGTGCGGATGTCCGGCGGGACCGTCGTCATGAACCCGATCAGCGGGACGTACCGCTACCCGGCCGAGGGCCCGACCCCGGAGCACCTGCTCGGCTTCCTCGCCGACGGCAAGGAGATCGAGGAGCTGTCGATGGTCGTCGACGAGGAGCTCAAGATGATGTGCACCGTCGGCGACATGGGCGGTGTCGTGGTGGGGCCGCGGCTGAAGGAGATGGCGCACCTCGCGCACACCGAGTACGAGCTGCGCGGGCGGTCCTCGCTGGATGCGCGGGAGGTGCTGCGGGAGACGATGTTCGCGGCGACGGTCACCGGCTCGCCGGTGCAGAACGCCTGCCGGGTCATCGAACGTCACGAGGTCGGCGGGCGGGGTTACTACGCGGGTGCGCTGGCCCTGCTCGGCCGGGACTCCGGCGGCGCCCAGACCCTGGACTCCCCCATCCTGATCCGCACCGCCGACATCGACGCGGGCGGACGGCTGCGCGTCCCGGTCGGCGCGACGCTGGTGCGCGGCTCGGACCCGGCGAGCGAGGTCGCCGAGACGCACGCGAAGGCGGCGGGCGTGCTGGCGGCGCTGGGCGTACGTCCCGGCCGGCCGCGCGCGGAGCGGGCGCTGCCCCGCCTCGCCGACGACCCGCGGGTGCGGGCGGCGCTGGACGGGCGCCGGGCCTCGCTGGCGCCGTTCTGGCTGCGGATGCAGGAGCGGTCCGACTCCCTCGAGGGGCACGCCCTGGTGGTCGACGGCGAGGACACCTTCACGGCGATGCTGGCGCACGTGCTGCGCTCGGCCGGCCTGGAGGTGACCGTACGGCGCTTCGACGAGCCGGGACTGCGGGAGACCGTCCTCGCGCACGAGGGACCGGTCGTGCTCGGCCCCGGTCCGGGCGACCCCTCGGACCTCGCCGACCCGAAGATGCGGTTCCTGCGGGAACTGGCCGCCCAGGTGATCCGGCAGCACCGGCACGGCGTGCTCGGGGTGTGCCTGGGGCACGAGCTGATCGCGGCGGAGCTCGGCCTCGAGATCGTACGGAAGGAAGTGCCGTACCAGGGCGCGCAGACGGAGGTCGACCTGTTCGGGCGGGCGGAGACCGTCGGCTTCTACAACAGCTTCGTGGCCCGCTGCGACGAGGAGGCGGCACGGGAGCTGGCCGCGCACGGGGTGGAGGTGAGCCGGGCGGAGAACGGTGAGGTGCACGCCGTACGTGGACCGGGCTTCGCCGGTGTCCAGTTCCACCCGGAGTCGGTGCTGAGCCTGAACGGGGCCGCGGTCGTGCGGGAGCTGATCGGTCAGCTGCGCCGCACGACCGTGTAGCCGTCCGGGGCCGCCGTCAGCCGAAGAAGACCCCGACCTCCTCGTACAGCTTCGGGTCGACCGTCTTCAGCCTGGCGGTGGCCTCGGCGATCGGGACGCGGATGATGTCCGTGCCGCGCAGGGCGACCATCTTGCCGAAGTCGCCGTCGTGGACGCAGTCGATGGCGTGCAGCCCGAAGCGGGTGGCCAGCCAGCGGTCGAAGGCGCTGGGGGTGCCGCCGCGCTGGATGTGGCCGAGGACGGTGGTCCGCGCCTCCTTTCCGGTGCGCCTCTCGATCTCCTTGGCCAGCCACTCGCCCACCCCGGACAGCCGGACGTGCCCGAAGGAGTCCAGCGACCCGTCCTTGAGGACCATCTGGCCGTCCTTGGGCATGGCGCCTTCCGCGACGACCACGATCGGGGCGTACGACGCCTTGAAGCGGGAGGTGATCCAGGCGCACACCTGGTCGAGGTCGAAGCGCTGTTCGGGGATGAGGATGACGTTGGCGCCGCCGGCGAGTCCGGAGTGCAGGGCGATCCAGCCGGCGTGCCGGCCCATCACCTCGCAGACCAGCACCCGCATGTGGGACTCGGCGGTGGTGTGCAGCCGGTCGATGGCCTCGGTGGCGATCCCGACCGCGGTGTCGAAGCCGAAGGTGTAGTCGGTGGCCGACAGGTCGTTGTCGATGGTCTTGGGGACGCCGACGCAGGGCATGCCGTACTCGTCGCTCAGCCGGGCGGCGACGCCCAGGGTGTCCTCGCCGCCGATCGCGATGAGCGCCTCCACCTCCTGCTTGGCGAGGTTGTCCTTGATGCGCCGGATCCCGTCCTCCTGCTTGAGCGGGTTGGTGCGCGAGGAGCCGAGGATGGTGCCGCCGCGGGGCAGGATGCCGCGCACCGCGGGGATGTCGAGGCGGACGGTGTCGTTCTCCAGGGGCCCCCGCCAGCCGTCCCGGAAGCCGACGAATTCGTAGCCGTACTCCTGCACGCCCTTGCGGACGACGCCCCGGATGACGGCGTTGAGCCCGGGGCAGTCGCCGCCTCCGGTCAGTACTCCGACCCGCATGGAAATGTCCCTTCGCCGCGGTTGCCTGGTGAAGGTCACGCTAATGGTGACGCACGTCACTTCGGCATGGGTGGGACAGCCAATTCCGGTGAAATGTCCGGTAGTTGATCACGGCAAATCCACCCGAAAGAGCGGATGAGCCGCGTACGCGGCTTGACGCGAGCGCTCGGCGGGACCGCTCGGCGGGATCGCTGGGCGAGGTCCCTCGACGGCGCCCTCAGTCGCCGTCGAGCCCCCGCTCGATGGCGTAGCGGACCAGCTCGACACGGTTGTGCAGCTGGAGCTTGCCGAGGGTGTTCTGGACGTGGTTCTGGACCGTGCGGTGGGAGATGACCAGGCGCTCGGCGATCTGCTTGTAGCTCAGGCCCTTGGCGACCAGGCGCAGCACCTCGGTCTCGCGCTCGGTGAGCCGGGGCGCCTTCGGCTCGTCGGCACCGGACCCGGGGGCGGGGGCCGGCTCGGCGGCCAGCCGGCGGTACTCGCCGAGGACCAGTCCGGCCAGACCGGGGGTGAACACCGGGTCCCCCACCGCGGTACGGCGCACCGCGTCCAGCAGCTCCTCCGTGGAGGCCGACTTCAGCAGGTAGCCCGTGGCCCCCGACTTCACGGCCTCCAGCACATCGGCGTGCTCGCCGCTCGCGGACAGCACCAGGACCCGCAGCGCCGGGTTGACCGCGACGAGTTCCTTGCAGACCTGGACGCCGGGCTTGGCGGGCAGGTTGAGGTCCAGGACGAGCACGTCGGGCGCGGCGGCCCGGGCGCGGCGCACCGCCTGCTCGCCGTCGCCCGCGGTGGCGACCACCTCGAAGCCGGACTCGGTCAGGTCGCGGGCGACGGCGTCCCGCCACATGGGGTGGTCGTCGACCACCATCACCTTGATCGGGTCCTGCTGTGCGCTCATCTGCTCTCCGCTCTCGTCTTCTTCGGGTTCCTGGGCACCTTCAGCTCGACCTCCGTGCCCTGGCCGGGCACCGAGACCAGCTCGGCGGTGCCGCCGATGTCACGCAGCCGGCCCTTGATCGACTGGGCGACGCCGAGCCTGCCCTCGCCCTCGGCCTGGGCGAGCCGGCCCTCGGGGATGCCGGGCCCGTCGTCCCGTACGGTCACGAGCACGCACTCCGGTTCGTCCTCGACGAGGATCCAGGCCCGGGCGTCCTCGCCCGCGTGCCTGCGGACGTTGTCCAGCGCGGCGCCGACGGCCGCGGCCAGCTCCCGGGCGACCGCGGGCGGCAGCAGGACCGGGGCGCCGGGCTCGGCGAGGCTGACCCGGGAGCCGGCCCAGCGGGCCAGCAGGGAGCGCAGGTCGACGGGGCCGATCCGGTCGTGCTCCTCGTCGTCCACGATCCGTACGACCGCGCCGTCGGCCGCGTCCTGCGAGACCCGGGAGAGCGGAACCAGCCCGCCGGAGACCAGCGTGCGCAGCGCCACCTCCTGCTCCCCCGCCAGCCGGCCCAGTGCCGCGGCCTCGCCGCCGATGACCGCGCCGCGCCGCTGCACCATGGCGAGCACCTGAAGCACGCCGTCGTGGATGTCCCGGGCCAGCCGCTCCCGCTCGCGGGTCGCGGCCTCGATCTCCAGGGCGCGGGCGAGGGTGCGCTCGGAGGCGCGGGCGACCTCGACGACGTAGCCGATGGCGATCGAGGCGACCCAGACCAGGATCACGTTGTGCACGGTGTCGCGGGCGGGGCTGCCGCGCTCGATCAGATTGGCGACGGCGACCGGGGTGGAGGCGAGGGCGGCCCAGCGCCAGCCGCCCTTGAGGGCGAAGGCGAGGACGGAGCCGGCGGTCCAGATCGACGGCAGGGTCGGACCGTCGTCCGCGATCCGCGCCTGCGTGTCGGCCAGGGGCGTGAGGAGGATGCCGGTCACCGCCAGGGCGAGGTCGACGGCGAGGAACCGCTTGGTGCAGCCCGCGGCGTTCGCGACCCTGGGCAGGGTGGCGAGGGTCCACACGCACAGCACGCAGTAGTAGGCGACGGCGACCCAGGGGCGCGGGAAGCGGTCGTAGGCGGTGGCGAACAGGCCGACCGCGTAGAGCATGGTCAGCACCCGGTAGCCGGCGAGCGCACGCCACAGCGGCAGCTCGACCGACATCCTCATGACACGCTCGCGCCTGGGCATGTCCCCCCTTGGTCCCGGACCGCCGGCTGTGCGGTCCGCCCGTCCCCTTCTGCGCGTTCCTCCCCTACCGCGTCACTGCGCCTTCTTCTCCCTCTCGGCCTTCTCCCTCTCGGCCTTCTCCTTGTCGGCCTGGTCCTTCGTGGCCTGGGCGAGGGCGGCCTTGGCCGCCTTCTCCGCCTCCTTCTCGGCCTTGGCCGCCTCCGCGATCTGCCGCTTGGCGGCGGTCGCGTAGATGTCGACGTACTCCTGCCCCGACAGCTTCATGATCTCGTACATGACCTCGTCGGTCAGCGCGCGCAGCATGAAGCGGTCCTGCTCCATGCCCTGGTAGCGGGTGAAGTCCAGCGGCCTGCCGATCCGGATGCCCGGACGCATCAGCTTGGGGACGACCTTGCCGGGCGGCTGGATCTTCTCCGTGTCGATCATGGCGACCGGGATGACGGGCGCACCGGTGGCCAGCGCCACGCGGGCCAGACCGCCCGGCTTGCCGCGGTACAGACGGCCGTCGGGCGAGCGGGTGCCCTCGGGGTAGATGCCGAACAGCTCGCCGCGCTCCAGCACCTCGATGCCGCTCTTGATCGCCGCCTCGCCCGCGCCGCGCGCGCCGGAGCGGTCCACGGGGAGCTGGCCGACGCCCTTGAAGAACGCGGCGGTCAGCCGGCCCTTCACTCCGGGAGTGGTGAAGTACTCGGCCTTCGCGATGAAGGTGACCTTGCGGTCGAGGACCACGGGCAGGAAGAACGAGTCCGAGAACGACAGGTGATTGCTCGCCAGAATGGCGGGACCCTCGGCCGGGATGTTCTCCAGGCCCTCCACCCAGGGCCTGAAGGCGAGCTTCAGCGGTCCCCCGATGGCGACCTTCATCGTGCCGTAGAACAACCGACTGCCTCCTGTGTGTGTCGATCAGACCATAACCCCAAGTGGTGCCGAAGGAGCCGACGACCCTGGTCGGTGTCAATGCCGTCGCGTACGGTGAAGTACCTGTCATCGACGTGCTGAGCCGATTCCACGAACAGGAGACCGACGTGCCGGTCCTCCCCGGAGCCGAGCCGTTCCGCCATGAGGGCGGGGAGGTCGGCGTCCTCCTCTGCCACGGCTTCACCGGTTCCCCCCAGTCGCTGCGTTCCTGGGCCGAGTATCTCGCCGAGCGCGGCCTGACGGTCTCGCTCCCGCTGCTGCCCGGGCACGGGACGCGCTGGGAGGACATGGCGATCACCGGGTGGCAGGACTGGTACGCGGAGGTGGACCGCGAACTGCGCGCACTGCGCGAGCGGTGCGCGCACGTGTTCGTGGCCGGGCTGTCCATGGGCGGCGCGCTGGCGCTCCGGCTGGCGGCGCGGCACGGGGACTCGGTCGCCGGGGTCGTGGTGGTCAACCCGGCGAACAAGGTGCACGGCCTGTCCGCGTACGCCCTGCCCGTGGCCCGGCACCTGGTGCGCACCACGAAGGGCATCGCCAGCGACATCGCCAAGGCGGACAGCGCGGAACTGGGCTACGACCGGGTGCCGCTGCACTGTGCGCACTCGCTCAGGGCCTTCTTCCGTTTGGTCGACGGCGAGCTTCCGCAGGTCACGCAGCCGCTGCTGCTGCGCAGCCCCCAGGACCATGTGGTGCCGCCGGCAGACTCGGCGCGGATCCTCAGCCGCGTCTCGTCCGTGGACGTCACCGAGGTGCTGCTGGAACACAGCTACCACGTCGCGACGTTGGACAACGACGCGGACCGGATCTTCGGGGAGAGCTTCGGCTTCATCGGCCGGATCGCACCCAGTGTCGGCAAGGAAGGGACGGCGGCAGGTGGCTGAGCACGACTCCGACCGCGAGGGCCGCGAGAACCGCGAGCCGGTCGAGCCGGTGAAGCCGGCGGCCGATGCGGCCGGATCCGACGAGCCCGGCGGGCAGGAAGGCGGCACGCCCATCGACGAGGAGGCCGCCTGGGCGGCGATCGTCGCCGGGTACGGCGAGGAGCCGCCGGACCCGCCGGGTGCGCGGCCGTTCCGGCCGATCGAGGACCTGGTTCTGCCGGACATGCCGGGCGAGGACGACGATCCTCCCCGGCCGGAGCGGCCGAAGGAGCCAGAGGCGAAGCCGGCCCCGGCCGGCCCGCCGCTCGGCAGCTCCGTCTCCTTCGCGCCGGGCGTCGCGGGCCCGCGCGACTACTCGCCGCGCGAGCCGTCCGACGACGACTTCGGCGAGGACGACGAGGGCCACTTCGTGCCGCCGGAGCCGCCGCCGCTGCCCGACGCGGACGCGACCGCCAAGTTCGCGTGGCTGGGCGTGACCGGCGGCCCGGTGCTGCTCCTGCTGGCCGTGCTGCTCGGCTGGGACATGACCTGGTGGCTGACCACCCTCAGCATCGGCGGCTTCCTCGGCGGCATCGTGACCCTGGTGGCCCGCATGAAGCCCGGCGACGAGGACGAGGACGACCCGGGCCGCGGGGCGGTGGTGTAGACACCCCCTAGGTGGTCGCCGGGATCTTGAGGGCGGCCAGGACCGGGAGGTGGTCCGTGGCGGACCGGAGGTCCTGTTCGGTCACTCCGGGGTGGTCGTGGGGGACGCCGCAGGCGAGGACCTCGACGCCGGGGGTGGCGAAGATCGCGTCGATGCGGCGGTCGGGGCCGGTGGCGTTCCAGGTGAGTTCGCCGCCCCAGGGGGCCGTGGCCCGGGCGTCCTGGAGGGTGGCGGCCAGGCGGCGGAACGTGGGGCCGTCCGGTCCCTCGTTGATGTCGCCGCCCGCGATCGCGTGCTCGACGCCCATCCCGGCCAGCCGGTCCAGGAGCATGCCGCCCTGCTCGTAGCGCTCGTCGCGGTCGAGCGAGAGGTGGCAGCCGAGCACGCCGAGCCGGGCACCGCCGAACCGGACGACCGCCGTGGCCAGGCCCCTGCGGTGCATCCCCGGGGTGAGCGGCAGCAGCACGTCCTCGGTCCGCTCGACGGTGGCCCGCAACGAGCACAGCAGCGCCGGACCCGCGGCCGTGGCGCCGCCGGTGAGGACCACCAGATCCGACGTCCGTGCCAGCCGTGCCAGCTTCTTGCGCCAGCGGAAGAACCGGGGCGCCTCCTGAAGCAGGACGAGGTCGGGCGCGCAGGCCCTGATCACCCGGGCGAGGGCGTCGGTGTCGTCCCGCAGGGACCGGATGTTGTAGGTCAGGACGCGGATGACGGCGGAACCGTCGGGTTCCGTGCGGGAGTTGGGAAGCAGCGCCATGTGGATCAATGTACGCCCAGGACCGGGGCGCGAGGTCCGTGGGCGACCACCGGTCCGTCGTGGCCCGTCGCGCCGCTCCCCGCGCCCCTGTACCGCACGGGCGTCTCACATGATCGGGTCGGGCTCCCGGGCGAGGTCGGCCGCGCCCACCAGGCCGGCCTTGTTGCCGAGCTGGGCGGCGAGCACGTCGGCGACCGGGCGCCAGTTCCCGCCCACCAGCCAGCGCTTGTAGGACTTGCGGATCGGGTCCAGGACCAGCTCGCCCTCGTCGGACAGGCCGCCGCCGACGATGAAGGCCGACGGGTCGAAGAGGGAGGCCAGGTCGGCGAGGCCGGCGCCGACCCAGCGGGCCAGCTCGCGGTAGGAGTCGACGGCGACGGGGCAGCCCTGGCGGGCGGCCATCGAGATGTGCTTGCCCTCGATGCCCTCGGGGGTGCCGTTGCCGAGGGCCAGCAGCACCTGGGCGCTCTCCGGGGTGGCGTTGGCGCGCTGCTTGGCGTACCGCACGAGCGCGCGGCCGGAGGCGTACTGCTCCCAGCAGCCCTGCGAGCCGCAGCCGCACAGCAGGCCGTCCGGGACCATCCGGATGTGCCCGAACTCGGCGGCCACGCCGAAGTGGCCGCGGCGCAGCTTGTTGCCGATGATGATGCCGCCGCCGAGGCCGGTGCCGAGCGTGATGCAGATGACGTTGCGGTGGCCCTTGCCGGCGCCGAACTTGTACTCGCCCCAGGCCGCGGCGTTCGCGTCGTTCTCCACGACGACCGGGAGGCCGACGCGCGCCTCGACCTTCTCCTTGAGCGGTTCGTTGCGCCAGTGGATGTTGGGCGCGAAGTAGACCGTCGAGCGCTGCCGGTTGACGTAGCCGGCGGCGCCGATGCCCACGCCGACGATCTCGTGTCCCGCGCGTGCGCCCTCCACCGCCGAGGCGATGGCGTCCACGATGCCCTCGGGTGTGGTGGGGGTCGGCACCTTGAAGGTCGAGAGGATGTTGCCTTCCTCGTCGACCACGCCGGCCGCGATCTTCGTGCCGCCGATGTCGACGCCGATGGTGAGTCCCATGAATCCCTCAGTTTCGGTCGAGCCCCGCTACGGCCAACCGTACCCGAGGCCCTGCCGTCGGATTCGCCTCGTCCACCCGCTGGGCAGGCGGGACGACGCGGCAGGGGGGGCCGGCCCGGGAGCGCAGGACGCCCGGCCCGCGAGCGCAGGACGCCCGGCCCGGGACGGCAGGACGCCCGGCCCGGGACGGCGGGACGCCAGGCCCGGGACGGCGGGACGCCAGGCCCGCGAGCGCAGGACGCCAGGCCCGCGAGCGCGGGACGCACGGCCCTGGACGGCAGGACAGCCGGTCCAGGATGGCAGGATGCTGGTCTCGCATGGCAGGACGCCTGCCCCGAGTCCGCAGATCGCCCGGTCCGGAAAGGACGGGACGCCCGGTCCACGACGGCGGGACGCCCGGTCCCGCACGGCAGGACGACCGGCCCGGGAAGCACGGGACGCCCCGTCCACGACGCCAGGACGACCGGCCCGGGTCCGCAGGACGCCCGGTCCCGCACGGCAGGACGACCGGTCCGGGAAGCACGGGACGCCCCGTCCACGACGCCAGGACGACCGGCCCGGGTCCGCGGGACGCCCGGTCCCGCACGGCAGGACGACCGGTCCGGGAAGCACGGGACGCCCCGTCCACGACGCCAGGACGGCCGGCCCGGGTCCGCGGGACGGCCGGTCCCGCACGGCGGGACGGTCAGTCCAGGTCGATGCGCTCGCCGCCGCCGGTGCCCTCGTCCCCGTCACGGCGGTCGTCGCGGTCGCGCAGGCCGTCCCTCAGGTCGTCGTCCAGGCCGCTCGCACGGGACGTCCAGCGGCGCTCCTGGGCCTCGACGGCCGAGCGGTAGGCGGCGAGGAGCTCGCCGCCGGCCGCCGCCAGGTGGTCGAAGACGTCCGGGTTGCGCTCGATGACGGGTTCCACGGCCGCCTTCGCCTGCTGCACGACCTGCCGCACCACCTGCTGGGCGGCGGGGCCGGCGACCGCGCCGAACAGCGGCGCCTGCAACGAGGACAGCCTGTCGGCCACCGTGTCGACGAACTTGCGCAGCTCCTCGGCGGCCGAACCCGGCGGCGGGCCGTACTGCGCGCGGCGCCGGGCCTGCTCCGCCGCGAGGTCCTCGGCGCAGGCCGTGGCCCACGCGTCGGTGTCACCGGCGTGCCGCGCCCCGTCGGCGGTCTGCTCGGCGGTCTGCCCGGCGGTCTGCTCCTGAGCGACGTCGTCCCGAGCGGCGTCGGAGGGTGGGCGCTCTTCGCTGCTCATAGCGGACTCCTGACTACGGTTCGTCCTTCCGACGTTACCCGAACGGGCGGATGCCCTTCACCTCTCGCGGGGCCACAGCGCGGGGTCCGGGGCGAACCGGATCCGCAGCTCGCCGTCGCGCAGCGCGGCGCCGTCGACCGTGCACCGGCGCAGGGCGGAGGGCAGCGGCACGATCCGGCGGAAGGGGCCGGCGGTGAGCACGAGCTCGTCGCCGCGCCGCACGAGGTCCAGCTCCTCGCGCACGGCGCCGGGCAGGGGGATGCACCACACCAGCACGCCGTCCTCGGCGAGCCTGTCGGTGACCGGCCACTCGACCGGGGCGGACGCCGGGTCGGCGGCGGGCACGGCGAGGGCGGCGAGGTCGTCCCGGCCGCGCGGGTCCCGGCCCAGGTGGGCGGCGGGACGGACGGCGTACGTCTGCCGCCACTCCTCCAGTGCCTTGCGCTGCTGGGCCACCGGGCCGGCCAGCCAGGAGTCCGCCGGCGCCTCGGGCAGGACCCGGGTGGCGACCAGGGACTCCACGGGCAGAGCGCGCACGGCCAGCCCGAGAGCGGCGACCTGCACAGCGTCCAGGCCCGCCGGTCCGGGCTCGGCGACCAGGCGTACGGCGGTGCCCGGGTCGGCGACGACGGCCTCCACGGCGGCCAGCTCCACGTCCCAGCGGGCGGCGGTCTCGTACAGCCACTCGGCCGGCATGGGCACACCGGCCAGCCGGCCGAGGACGGGGCGCAGCGCGCGGGCGGCCTGCCGCTCGGGCGGGAGCAGCCGGCGCAGGTAGCGCCGCAGCTCGGCGGGCAGGGCGAGCAGTGCGAGGGCCTGCGGCGCGGGCGGCAGGTCGACGACCAGCAGTTCGAACCGCTCGGACAGGGCCGCGTCGCGCAGTGCGCGCAGCAGGGCCAGCTCCTCGGCACCGGGCAGCGGGGTGACCTCCTCGGCGTCCAGGCGGGCCGCTCCGAGCAGGTCGAGGACGCCTGCCGCGCGGTCCTGGAAGGCGGCGAGATCGGCGCGGAAGCCGGCCGTGGCGTCGGGGCGCCACGCGGTGAGGCCGGGCGCGACCCGTACCGGCTCCGCGCCCGTCGCCGTGCCGAGCGCCGCACCCAGGGTGTCGGTGCGGTCGGCGCTGAGGACGAGGGTGGGGGTGCCCTCGCGGGCGGCGGTCAGCGCGGTGGCCGCGGCGACGGTGGTACGGCCGGAGCCGCCTGGGCCGGTGATCAGGAGGGTGCGCATAAGGCTGAACGCTAGCCGTGTTTGACGGCCCGTTCGCCTACGGGGGCGCCCCGGTCCCTTCGGCTCTGTCGCGGCCGGCGCGTGAGGCTGCGGGTCCTGGTGCGGCCCTCGCCCTGCCGTGCGTCAGTTCCCGCCCGACTCCACACGCTTCTTCAGGCCCGCCAGGGCGCGGTCGATGATGACCTTCTCGGCCTTGCGCTTGATCATGCCCAGCATGGGGATCTTGACGTCGACCGTGAGCTGGTAGGTGACCTCGGTCGAGCTCGTGCCCACCGGCTTGAGCAGGTACGAGCCGTCGAGCGAGCGCAGCATCTGGGACTTGACCAGGGTCCAGGAGACCTCGTTGTCGCCGGTCCAGGTGTAGGCGAGGGTCTGGTCGTCCTTGATGGCGCCCGCGTCCATGACGAGGCGGACCTGCTCGGCGCGGCCGTGCTCGTCGGCCATGAGGACCTCGGCCTCCTTCACCTCGCCCGTCCAGTCGGGGTAGCGCGCGAAGTCGGCGATCACCCCCATGACGTCGGCCGGTGCCGCCTCGATCGTGATGCTCGAGCTGGTGTGTTCCGCCATCGCCGTGGCTCCTCCAGATGCGGGCCGGAAGTCGGGTTGTGTGCGCACGTGTGTGCAGCGTGAAGGCTACCGCGCAGCCGGGCGCCGGACTCCACCCCCACCTGCGGACATGACGGGAAGGTGGCGCGAAGGGATCACCTGGTCGGCGCGGTCACCAACGATCACGAACGGTCACCAACGAAGGACCCAGGGCCTGCCCGTGCCCGCGAAGTGTCCTACGTTGACACACTCGGTCACGCCGATCCGCATGCGCCGCACCAGCGGCTGGTGGACATGGCCGAAGAGCGCGTAGCGGGGGCGGGTGCGGCGGATGGCGTCCAGCAGGGCGCGGCTGCCGCGCTCGAAGCGTCGGGCGACGGTGTCGTAGACGAGTTCGGGCACGTCGGGCGGGATGTGGGTGCACAGCACGTCGACCTCGCCGACGGCCTCGATCTTCGCGGCGTACTCCTCGTCGCCGATCTCGTAGGGCGTGCGCATGGGGGTGCGCAGTCCGCCGCCGACGAAGCCGAAGACACGGCCGCCGATCTCCACCCGCTCCCCGTCGAGCACGGTGGTGCCCTGGCGGGCGTACTCCTTCCACAGCGGCGGCATGTCGACGTTGCCGTAGGTGGCGTACGTGGGGGTGGGGAAGGCGGCGAAGAGTTCCGCGTACTGCTTGCGCACGGCCTGTTCGATCACCTGGGCGCGGTCGCCGTCGATGCCCGCCCACAGCCGGGCGCCGAACTCGCGTGCCTCGGCGAAACGGCGGGCGGTGCGCAGTTCGACGATGCGGTCGGCGTTCTCCGTGCCGAAGAGGTCGGGGAAGATGCCCCGCGAGTGGTCCGCGTAGTCGAGGAAGAGGATCAGGTCGCCGAGGCAGATCAGCGCGTCGGCACCCTCGCCGGCCCGGGCCAGGTCGCGGGCGTTGCCGTGCACGTCGCTGACCACGTGGATCCGCATCCCGCGGTCGGGCTCTGGTGTGGGTGCCATGGCGATCAAGGGTAGGGGGAGCGCTGCTCTTGTGAACAGTGACGACAGAGCCCCTTGTTACTGGCCAGTTGTTCAGCGGGTCTACTACTGTGCGCGAAGAAACACCCATCGTGTGACGCAGCGAACATCTCGCCGGGACCCCCTGTCGAAAAGGCCATACCGGCGGGTAACCTCCGGGCAGTCCAGTCGTGCTCTGGATTTCAACCATGAGCCCGAAACGGCTCCTGGCGAAGCCCTGGGCAGCAGATTCGAGCCTTGGACCGCACCGTCGCATCACACAACGTCGTGGCGCCGGCGCCCTATGAGGAGCAGCAGTCTTGCGCGAGTTCAGCCTTCCGGCTTTGTACGAGGTCCCTGCGGACGGCAATCTGACCGACATCGTCCGCAGAAACGCCGCGCAGTATCCCGACGTCGCCGTGATCGCACGGAAGGTCGGCGGCGTCTGGCAGGACGTCACCGCGCGGGCGTTCCTCGCCGAGGTGCACGCCGCCGCCAAGGGGCTGATCGCCTCCGGCATCCAGCCCGGCGACCGGGTGGGCCTGATGTCCCGTACGCGGTACGAGTGGACGCTGCTGGACTTCGCGATCTGGAGCGCGGGCGCCATCACCGTGCCGGTGTACGAGACCAGCTCGCCGGAGCAGGTCCAGTGGATCCTCAGCGACTCGGGCGCGACCGCGTGCGTGGTGGAGACGGACGCGCACGCCGCCGCCGTCGAGTCGGTGCGCGAGAGCCTGCCCGCCCTGAAGAACGTCTGGCAGATCGAGGCCGGCGCCGTCGAGGAGCTGGGCCGCGCCGGGAACGGGATCAGCGACGCCTCGGTCGAGGAGCGCAGCTCGCTGGCGAAGGCCGACGACCCGGCGACCATCGTGTACACCAGCGGAACCACCGGCCGCCCCAAGGGCTGTGTGCTCTCCCACCGCAGCTTCTTCGCCGAGTGCGGGAACGTGGTGGAGCGGCTGCGGCCGCTGTTCCGCACCGGCGAGTGCTCCGTCCTGCTGTTCCTGCCCCTCGCGCACGTCTTCGGCCGGCTGGTCCAGGTCGCCCCGATGATGGCGCCGATCAAGCTGGGCTGCGTCCCGGACATCAAGAACCTCACCGACGAGCTGGCCGCGTTCCGCCCGACGCTGATACTGGGCGTCCCGCGTGTGTTCGAGAAGGTGTACAACTCGGCGCGCGCCAAGGCGCAGGCGGACGGCAAGGGCAAGATCTTCGACAAGGCCGCCGACACGGCGATCGCGTACAGCAAGGCGCTGGACACCCCGTCGGGCCCGTCGCTGGGCCTGAGGATCAAGCACAAGACGTTCGACAAGCTGGTCTACAGCAAGCTGCGCGCGGTGCTCGGCGGGCGCGGCGAGTACGCCATCTCCGGCGGCGCGCCGCTCGGGGAGCGGCTCGGCCACTTCTTCCGCGGCATCGGCTTCACGGTGCTGGAGGGCTACGGCCTGACCGAGTCCTGTGCGGCGACCGCGTTCAACCCCTGGGACCGGCAGAAGATCGGCACGGTCGGACAGCCGCTGCCCGGCTCGGTCATCCGCATCGCCGACGACGGCGAGGTGCTGCTGCACGGCGAGCACCTGTTCAAGGAGTACTGGAACAACCCGGGCGCCACGGCCGAGGCGCTGGCCGACGGCTGGTTCCACACCGGTGACATCGGCACCCTCGACGAGGACGGGTATCTGCGGATCACCGGCCGCAAGAAGGAGATCATCGTCACCGCGGGCGGCAAGAACGTCGCCCCGGCCGTGATGGAGGACCGCATCCGGGCGCACGCGCTGGTCGCCGAGTGCATGGTGGTGGGCGACGGGCGGCCGTTCGTGGGCGCGCTGATCACCCTCGACGAGGAGTTCCTCGGCCGCTGGGCCGCCGAGCACGGCAAGCCGGCGGGCTCCAGCGCGGCGTCGCTGCGCGAGGACCCGGATCTGCTCGCGGCCCTCCAGACGGCCGTCGACGACGGCAACGCGGCGGTGTCCAAGGCGGAGTCGGTCCGCAAGTTCCGCATCCTGCCCACCCAGTTCACGGAGGAGTCCGGCCACCTCACCCCGTCCCTGAAGCTCAAGCGGAACGTGGTGGCCAAGGACTTCGCGAACGACATCGAGGCGATCTACGCGAAGTAGGGCCGCGGGGGCCCGCGGCAGTCGGCCACTTTGACCCTCCGCCGCACCCGCCCCCCGAACCGCCGGACGCCTCGTCTCATAACGCCGGACGCCGCCGGCCGCCCTCCCCAGGACGCCCCGCGCCCCCGGCACGCCCCGCCCGCCCTCCCCCGGCCCCCGCACTCGCCCTTCGGGCCGCCTGATGCGCCGACCCCGGTGCGCTGCGGGCGCGGGCGGGAAGGAACCCACCGCTTCCCGCCCTCCGGGCGCCGCACCCCCTCCGCGCCGCCGCACACGCCCCCGAACCACCGGACGCCTGCCTCGGAACGCCGGACGCCGCCGGGCGCCCGCCACCAGGACGCCCCGCGCCTCCGGCAGACCCCCCACGCCCTCCTCCGGCCTCCGCGCTCGCCCTTCGGGCCGCCTGATGCGCCGGCCCCGGTGCGCTGCGGGCGCGGGCGGGAAGGAACCCACCGCTTCCCGCCCTCCGGCCGCCGCACCCCCTCCGCGCCACCGCACCCGCCCCGAACCGCCGGACCCCTCGCCCCGGAACGCCGGACGCCGCCGGACGCCCTCCCCAAGACGCCCCGCGCCCCCGGCACGCCCCGCACGCCCTCCCCCGGCCCCCGCACACGCCCTTCGGGCCGCCTGATGCGCCTGCCCCTGTGCGCTGCGGGCGCGGGCGGGAAGGAACCCACCGCTTCCCGCCCTCCGGGCGCCGCACCCCCTCCGCGCCGCCGCACACGCCCTCCGGCCGCCGCGTCGGCCCCTCGGGTGCCGCTACAAGAGTTCCTTGAGGCGGTCCGCCAGCAGGTCCCAGCGCCATTTCTCCTCGACCCACCGGCGGCCCCGTTCCCCCATGCGGCGGCGCAGGGCGGCGTCGCCGAGGAGGGTGACGATGCGGTCGGCCGCCTGCTCGGGGGAGCCGCCGCGGACGACCCAGCCGGTCTCGCCGTCGAGCACCGCGTCGGGCGCGCCGCCGGAGTCCCCGGCGACGACGGGCAGCCCGGTCGCGGACGCCTCCAGGTAGACGATGCCCAGGCCCTCGACGTCGAGCCCGCCGCGCCGGGTGCGGCAGGGCATGGCGAAGACGTCGCCGGCGCCGTAGTGCGCGGGCAGCTCGGACCAGGGCACCGGGCCGGTGAAGCGCACCGAGCCGGCCACCCCGGTCTCGTCCGCGAGCCCGCGCAGGTCCTTCTCGTACGGGCCGCCGCCGACGATCAGCAGCACCGTCTCCGGCTCGGCGGCAAGGATCCGGGGCATGGCGCGGATCAGGGTGTCCTGCCCCTTGCGCCGGACCAGCCGGGACACGCACACGACCACCGGCCGGTCGGTGAGCCCGAGCCGGGCCCGCACCTCGTCACCGCCCGAGGCCGGGTGGAAGGTCTTCTCGTCCACGCCGGGCGGCAGCCGCACCATCCGCGCGGCCGCCTGGGGGGTCAGCGCGGTGGCGATCCGGGAGCGGGTGTACTCGCCGAGGTAGGTGATCGTGTCCGTCGACTCCCCGATGCGCCGCAGCAGCCGGCGTGCGGCGGGCAGCTGCGCCCACCCGGCCTCGTGCCCGTGCGTGGTGGCCACCAGCCGCCGCGCGCCCGCCCGGCGCAGCGCGGGGGCCATCAGCCCGAGCGGCGCCGCCGCCCCGAACCACACCGACGTGCACCCGTGCTCGCGCAGCAGCCCGGCGGCACGGCGGGTCGCCGCCGGCGTGGGCAGCAGCATCGTCGTACGGTCCCGTACGACGGTGAACGGCTGCTCGGCGTCGAAGGCCGCCGTGGCCTCGACGCCCTCCCGGCTCCGCTTCCAGGTGGAGGCGTAGACGACCAGCCGGTCCGGGTCCAGCCGCAGCGCCATGTTGTGGAGGAACGCCTGGATGCCGCCCGGCCGGGGCGGGAAGTCGTTGGTCACGATGAGGGTCTTGTGCATCGCCGCCGACCCTATCCAATCCGCTCCCGGCGCCCCGGACGGCCGTACCTGCCGCCCCGGCTCACCCCAGCCGTGTGCGCAGATACTCCCGCCACTGCCCGGTGAACGCCTCCAGGCTCGTGCCCAGCACGGTCCTCAGGGCGTCCTCGACCGCGCCCGCGCGCCGCTCGTGTGCGCCGACGGCCCGGTAGAAGTCGTCCAGCTTCTCCTCGCCCCAGCGGTCGGCGATCATCCGGCAGGCCATCCAGCCGCCCTCGTAGGCCTGGGCGAGCCGGGTGGCGTCCCCGGCGAAGCCGAAGTCCCGGTCGGCGGGGAGCGCGGACGGCAGCTTCCCGGCGGTCACGGCGCGCTCGAGTTCCGGCGCGGCCTGGTCCGGGGTCCGTCCGGAGTTCCGGTAGCCGACCCAGTCGGCGTAGCCCTCGGAGAGCCACAGCGGGGTGGCCGGGTCGGTGTGGGCGCGGGTGGCGACGTGGGTGGTCTCGTGGGTGAGGACGACCTGCCGGCCGAGCGCGCCCAGCATGCCGTAGGCGTCGGGGTTGAGGATGATCCGGTCCGCCGGGGCCTGCCCGGTGCGGCCCGCCTCGCCGGTGGTGACGGCGGCGATCCCCCGGTAGTTGGAGGCGGGCGAGCCGAGCAGTCCGGCCATGCCGTCGAGGGACTCGGGGACGAGGACGACGACGCGGCGGCTCCAGTCCGTGCCCCAGGCGTCCGAGACGGCGGGCACCGCGCGGTCGGCCAGGTCGGCGTAGCCGCGCAGGGTGCCGTCGCTCTGCCCGACCCCGAGGACGATGCCGCTGTGCCCCCGGACCACCGACACCGGGCCCTGGTCCCACAGTTGCTGGGCGGACTTGCGCGCGGGCCGGTCGGAGACGACGTACCACGTGCCGTCGGCCGTGGTGGACAGGGTCAGGGTGCGGCCGGCGGTGACGGGCGCCCGGTCGTAGCCGGCCACGCGGTAGCGCAGTTCGGCGTCGGCCACGGCCCCCTCGCCGGTGCGGCGCAGCGCGGTGACGCGGTAGGACCAGGCCGCGAAGGGCACGGCCTTCAGGTTCGGGTACGGCGCCCGGTAGCCGGTGGCGGCGAAGGCGGCCGGATCGTGGTGCAGCACGGCCGCCGCGCGCCGGTCGAGCAGTCGCTGCACCTGGTCCCTGGCCGTGCCGGTGGCGGTCTGTCCGCCGCACGCCGTCAGCGAGGCGAGCAGCAGGCACACCGCCGCCATCGAGGATCTCGACACCCGCCTTCGACCAGCCACTTCCCGATCGTACGGCGCCGGAGCGCCGCCGTCAGACCCTCGTGAGCGAGGAGATCAGACCCTGGTGACCGAGGAGATCGGCATCATGCCGACCGGGTCGTAGCGCACGGGCGCCCCCGGGTAGGGCGCGTGGATGACCCTGCCGTGGCCGACGTACATCCCGACATGGCCGGCGTCCGACCGGTAGACGACGAGGTCGCCGGGGCGCGCCTGGGACAGCGGGATCTGCCGTCCGGCGTGGCGCTGCTCCTGCGAGGTGCGCGGCAGATGCACCCCGGCCTGCGCGTACGCCCACTGCATCAGGCCCGAACAGTCGAAGCCGGAGGGGCCGTTGGCGCCCCAGACGTAGGGGCGGCCGAGCGCGGAGCGGGCCGCGGCGACGGCGGCGGCCGCGCGGGCGGAGGCCGCCGGGCCGCCGTCGAGCCCGGAGAGACCGGGCACGCCGGGCAGGAGGTCGTCGCGGCCGGAGCGGGAGGCCCGGTCGTAGGCCTCACGCTCGGACGGGGACAGGGAGTTCAGCAGTGTCCGGGCCCGGGCCAGTTTCCGCTCGACGGCCCGTTTGTGGGTGACGACGGCCCTGCGCGCCTTCTCCAGTTCGGTGAGGGCGCTGGTGGCCTCGGCGCGCTCCTGGGCGAGTTCCCGCAGCGCCTGCCGCAGTTTCCGCAGCTCGCCGGCCTGGTGGGCGCCGATCCGGTCGAGCGTGCTCGCCTTGTCGAGGTAGTCGGCCGGGTCGTCGGAGAACAGCAGGGCGAGGGACGGGTCGAGACCGCCGGAGCGGTACTGGGCGCCGGCCAGGGAACCGAGCGATTCCCGGAGGGTGTTGACGCGCTGCTGCTGACGGGCGATGCGGTCCTGCGCGTCGCGGACCCGCCGGTGCAGCAGGCCGGCGCGCTCACCGGCCTTGTCGTAGGCCTCGGTCGCCTTCTCGGCCTCCTGGTAGAGGCGGTCGACCTCGGCGCGGGCGCCGCCGTGCGGCTCGGCGGAGGCCGGGCCGGCTGGCAGGGCGCCGAGGACGGCGGCCGCGGCGGACACCACGGTGAAGGCGGCGCGGGCGGTGCCGGCGCCCCGGACGAACCCGGACGGTGCAAGGCGGCGATGGGACCCCACGGGAAGCCGAACTCCCTCCACTGGCCAACACGGACAGCCTCCCCGGGTGCCGGGACGCGAGACGCGTCCCGGCGGTGGGGGAAACGGCGCCGACAGTAGCCCCGCGCGCACGCCCCGGCCGCGCGTCTCGACGGGCGCACAGCACGACGCCCCGCCTCCGACGCAGGTCAGGGGCGGGGCGTGGGGTCAGTCCGGGTTGATGCGATTCGCTCGTTCGGGCGGTACCGAGTGGAGCGCCGGGAGGCCGGGGAGGAGGCGGCTCAGACGCGGACGCCGAACTGGAAGGGCATGTTGCTGATCGCCTCGTAGCGCACCACCGTGCCGGTGCGCGGTGCGTGCAGCACCTGGCCGTTGCCCGCGTAGAGGCCGACGTGGTGCAGGTCGCCGTAGAAGAAGACCAGGTCGCCGACCTGGAGCTGGCTCTGCGAGTAGATGCGGGTGCCGATGTTGGCCTGCGCCTGGGAGGTGCGCGGTATGGAGACGCCGGCCTGGGCGTAGGCCCAGGAGGTCAGGCCCGAGCAGTCGAAGGAGGACGGGCCGGTGGCGCCGTAGACGTACGGGGAGCCGATCTTGCTCTGCGCGGCGGAGAAGGCGGCACCGGCCCGGCCGGAGGCGGGGGTGCTGCTGCCCATCGCGGCGCGCTCGCTGGCGCGGGTGGCGCGAGCCTGGTCGGCGGCGGCGAGTTCGGCCTTCTCCTTCGCCGTGAGGGAGTTGAGCAGCTTCTGCGCCTCGGCGAGCTTGGTCTTGACCTCGTCCTTCTTCTTGCCCAGCTCGGTGCGAGTGGCGGCGAGGTCCTTGAGCTTCTCGGTGGCCTCGGCGCGCTCCTGGGCGAGTTCGCGCTGCTTGTCCTGGATCTTCTTCAGCGCGTCGACCTGCTGACCGCTCAACTGGTCGAGCGTGGAGGCCTTGTCCAGGTAGTCGTCCGGGTCGGAGGAGAGGAAGAGCTGCACGGACGGGTCGATGCCGCCGGAGCGGTACTGGCCGGCCGCGAGCGAACCCAGGCTGTCGCGCAGCTTGTTGAGGTCCTGCTGGCCGCGGGCCACGTTGTCCTGGATGGTGGAGATCTCCTTCTGGAGCTTCTCCTGCTTCTCCTTGGCCCCGTTGTACTTCTCGGTGGCCTGCTCCGCCTCCTCGTAGAGCTTGTCGACCTTGGACTTGACCTCGTCCTTGCTCGGCTTCGCGCTCGGCGCCGCGTTGGCCGCCTGCGCGCTGATCGCGACGGCGGCGGCTGCTGCGGTGGTGAGCACGGTCACACGCGCACGGCTCGGCTGTTTGGGTCGACGGTGGGAGGCCACGAAAGCGAGCTCCTTCTTGTGAGTGATCACCCGCTTGGAGGTTCGAGCCCCGACCCTAGTGACCTCATCGTGATGAATTCAAATCCTCACAGCAAAAAATCCCGTCACAGCATGCATTCTTTGCACACAACTCACCGCGCGTGAGACACGGTTGACACTACGTTGCGTGACGGTTCCGTCAATTCGGGCGTTAAACCTCTACGTTGCGATTGATGCGTAGATTGCTTTATGTCCGTTTTGCTCACGCGGGAACGAAGGTGTCGCGCAAGAGCCGGCTCAGCCGCGCGTGAGGCGCTTCAGGAGCACCAGCGACGCCACCGGGCGCGCCCCCGCCCGGGCGACCCCGTCGGCCACCTCACGGTCGGTGGAAGCGACGATGACCGGCCGGCCGGGCGGCTCGGCACGCACCAGCTGGCGGATCAACTCGTCCGCGGTGACACCCGGTTTGGAGAACAGCACCCGCACGCCGCGCGGCGGCGCGAGCAGCACCGGCGCGGCCAGCTCGGCCCCGTCGAAGACACAGGTGACCTCGGCGCCCGTCTGCGCGGCGAGCTGCGAGAGCTGCCCGAGCAGCCTGAGCCGCTGCTTCTCCAGCGGCATCTGGGGATAGCCGGTCTTGGTGACGTTGTAGCCGTCCACGACCAGGTGCGCCTGCGGCAGCGCCAGCAACTGGTCGAGGATCGCGGGATCGTGCTCGGACAGGGCACGGGCGGCGATGTCCTTCGGTGTCATCCGTCCCGGTTCGACCGCGTCCACGGTCTCGGCGGGCCGTACGGACACGGGCGGCAGGGCCAGTTCGCGGCGCAGCCCCTGGGCCGCGTCCAGCACGGTGTCCAGCAGCAGCCGGACCCGCATGTCCTCGACGCTGCGTCCCTCGCGGGCCGCTCTGCGCGTGGCCTCCAGGGCGGCTTCCGCCTCGCCCAGGCGGGCCTTGAGCCGCCGGGTCTCGCTCTCGGCGGCCGACACCTGCGCCTGTCCCTCGGCGCGCAGCGCCTCCGTCTCGGCGCGCGCCTTGCGCAGGGCGGCCTCGCCGCGCTTGACGTCGCTGAGCGCGGCGCGCAGCTTGCGGTGCAGCGACTCGGTCTCCTTCTTGGCCGAGTCCAGTTCCGCGCGCAGCCGTTCGGTCTCGGTGCGCGTCTGCTCGCGGGCCGCGTCGAGCTGCCCGCGCAGCCGCTCCAGCTCGGCCCGGCTCTCCTCGTCGGCGCGCTCGGCGTGCGCCCGCTGCGCCTCCTCGCCGGCGGCGGTCACCAGCTTCACCCAGCCCGCCGGGCGCAGTACGTAGGCCGCGGCCGCCACGTCGAGCGGGTCCGCGGCCGGGGGCGGCGAGCCGGAGTCCAGGGCGCCGGACAGTTCCGGCTGGTCCTCTCTGAACTTCTCCCCGACGCGCTGCCGGAACAGCGTGTCGGTCTCCAGCGCCGCCGCCATGGCGTTGCCCGCGAACTTGGCTCTGCGGTTGGGGGCGAACCGGGCGTACTGCCGCAGCTGTGCGGGCAGCTCGGCGACCGTCAGGCGGCCGAAGGCGTCGGAAACGATCTGCACGACCCGGCGGCGCACCCCGTCGGGCAGCGGACGGTCGAGCACCTCAGCGGTGCCGTCGCCCGGCTCCCCGCCTTGTGTCTCCACCATCCGTCACCCCAATGCCTTGCGGGACCCCCCGGTGGGGGATCACCTGTGCGGGGCCCGCTCCGCTCAGGAGCCGGCGCCCGGCCTGTCCACGAGTTCCACCTTGTCCACGGCGTTGCACCAGCGGCAGCGCACCGACTCGATGGTCTCACTGACCACCTCGCGCTCCTCGACCGTGGGCTCTCCGGCCAGGTCCAGGTGGACGTACTCGACGACCTTCGACGAGCGCGTCACGTCGAAGCGGGTGAGGTTGCCGCAGAGGGTGCAGCGCCACCGTGTGGTGGCGGTCGGCAGGGGAACCGTCATCGCGACCTGTTCGCCTTCCTTCTAGTGTCCGTGACGCGCCAGCTTCCCTGGAGCGCCGGCTCGTAACCCTACGGCCTGGCGACCACTCGCCGCCCGGGTGTCCACGGCGGCGAGGCGGTCCGTGCTGATGCGTCCCGTTACGCCATGCTCTGTACACATGAGCGGGTACAGGAACGCGGTGGCCGCCCGGACGGTCAGGGCCCTCAGGGCGGTACGGACCATGCCGGCGCCGGTGACAAGTGCGCTGATCGTCCTGTGCTGCCTGGTCTTCGTGATCAGCCCGGCCTCGGGCCTCACTCCTTTCTACGGCAAAGGGGACGCGCTGCTGCTCGCCCAGCGGTCCTACTTCCAGCGCTGGGGGGTGATCCCCGCCGAGCTGTTCTCCGGGGCCCCACGGGCCGCCCTGACCCCCGCGACGGCCCTGTTCGTGCACGGCGGCTGGGTGCATCTGCTCGGCAACATGCTCTTCCTCCACGTCTTCGGGGCGATGACCGAGGAGCGGATGGGCCGCGCCCGGTTCACGCTGTTCTACCTGGGCTGCGGCTACCTGGCCCTGCTGGGCTACGCCGGCGCCCACGCCGGCTCCGGGCAGCCGCTGGTGGGGGCCTCGGGCGCGATCTCGGCGGTCCTGGGGGCGTTTCTGTATCTGTTCCCGCGGGCCCGGGTGACCAGTCTCTTCCCGTTCCTGTTCTTCCTGCCGCTGCGGCTGCCCGCCTGGGTGGTGCTGCCGTTCTGGGCGGCCCTGCAATGGCTGGCCGCGCGGCAGGCCGGCCAGGGCCCGGGGGTGGCCTACCTGGCCCACGTCATCGGCTTCGGCCTGGGCTTCGCCTACGCGTGGGCGAGGTACGGACGGCCTACTAGAGTGAAGGTCACCCCTGCTCCGGCCCCCGAGGGAGAGAACCAGCCGTGATCACCGCGATCGTCCTCATCAAGACCAGCGTGGACCGGATCCCCGAGATCGCCGAGCAGATCGCCTCGCTGGAGAGCGTGAGCGAGGTCTTCTCCGTCACGGGGACCTACGACCTGATCGCCATGGTCCGGGTGCGGCAGCACGAGGACCTCGCGGAGATCATCCCGGGGCGGATCAGCAAGATCCCCGGTGTCGAGGCCACCGACACGCACGTGGCGTTCCGTACCTACTCGCAGCACGACCTCGAGGCGGCGTTCGCCATCGGGCTGGACTCCTGACCCGACCGCCCGGAGGCCGGCTCACCGCAGAGGCCGGGTTCACACCGCGGGGACGCAGCGGCCGTCCTCCGTGCGGTACTGCCACTTCGCGCCGTCGCGCACCAGTTCCCGCACCGCCGTGACGAACCGCTCCACGTGCTCGTCCGGCGTGCCCGCTCCGAAGCTGACGCGAATGGCGTTGAGGGACTTCTCGCCGGGCGCGGCCTCGGGGGCGCCGCACTCGCCCTGGGTCTGCGGGTCGCTGCCCAGCAGGGTGCGCACCAGCGGGTGGGCGCAGAACAGCCCGTCGCGCACACCGATGCCGTACTCCGCGGAGAGCGCGGCGGCGAAGTGGGAGCTGTTCCAGCCCTCCACGACGAAGGAGATCACGCCGACGCGCGGGGCGTCGTCCCCGAACAGGGAGAGGACCTTCACCTCGGGGACGCCGGCGAGCCCGTCCCGCACCGTGCGGATCAGGTGCTGCTCACGGGCCACCAGGGTGTCGAAGCCGGTCTCGGTCAGCGCCTTGCAGGCCGAGGCGACGGCGTAGGCGCCGATGACGTTCGGGGAGCCGGCCTCGTGGCGGGCGGCGCTGTCGTGCCACTCCACGTCCACTCCCCCGTCGGTGCGCCGCGTGACCCGGCGGCTCGCGCCCCCGCCCGCGAGGTACGGCTCGGCCTCGCGCAGCCAGTCGGAGCGGCCCGCGAGCACCCCGGAGCCGAACGGGGCGTACAGCTTGTGGCCGGAGAAGGCGACCCAGTCGACGTCCAGGTCCGTGACCGACACCGGGTGGTGCGGAGCGAGCTGGGCGGCGTCCAGGACGATCCGGGCGCCGTGCGCGTGCGCGGCGGCGGCCAGCTCCCGTACGGGCCACAGCTCGCCGGTGACGTTGGAGGCGCCGGTGACGCAGACCAGGGCCGGGCCGTGCGGCTCACGGTCGGCCAGGGCCCGCTCCAGGGTGCTCACGGCCTGCTCCGGGGTGCGCGGGGCGTTGAGGTACGTCACCTGCGCGTCCCTCCAGGGCAGCAGGGAGGCGTGGTGCTCGGTCTCGAAGACGAACACCCGGCAGTCGGCCGGGATCGCACGGGCCAGCAGGTTGAGCGAGTCCGTCGTCGAACGGGTGAAGACCACCTGGTCCCCCGCGCGGCAGCCGAGGAACTCGGCGACCGTCGCCCGGGCGTTCTCGAACAGGTCGGTGGACAGCTGCGAGAGGTAGCCGGCGCCGCGGTGGACGCTGCCGTAGTACGGCGCGTACGCCGCCACGTCGTCCCAGACGCGCTGGAGCGCGGGGGCGCTGGCCGCGTAGTCGAGGGCCGCGTAGGTGACCTCACCACCCGTCACGAGCGGCACGGTGACGTCCCTGCCCAGAACGGGCAGCGGGGCACAGACGGACTGGTCGGCGGCAACGGTGGAGACAGACATGGGTGAACTCCCGTGAAAGCAGGCGGAATCACCACGCGAGCGCGCATGGCTCGAGCGTGGGTGAAGGTGAAAAGGGGATGCGGAGGCGGGGCTCTGCGGCCCTAGCGCATTCGCTTGCTCACGGAAGGCTCCCTCGTACGACCAGGACCCCTGGCCCCACGCTCTTCACAAGCGTGCGAGGGGTCCGCGCTTGCCGTAGACCTCGCTGCCTACGGCCTGGTCCTCACCCGGGGCACCCCGCCACGGACGGAGGGTTGCCGGACAGCCGGCCGGGGCCACATGGCTGTCACTCATGACCTGGACAGGAACGTACGCGAGGTGATCGTGGTCCCGCAACCCGTGTCCGGATCGCGGGACCACGACACCTTCCGTCATGTCATGTGTTGCTGGCCGCCACCCAGCGCTCCAGCGTGCGCCGGGCCGCGCCGGAGTCGACGGACTCCGCCGCCTTCTCCATGGCGGCCCGGATCTGCTCCACCAGTGTCCCGGAGCCCGGCTCCAGGGCCACCAGCGCGGCCGCCGAGTTCAGCAGGACGGCGTCCCGTACGGGGCCGTGCTCGCCGTCCAGCAGGCGCCGGGCGACCTCCGCGTTGAAGGAGGCGTCGGCGCCGCGCAGCGCCTCCACCGGCACCAGGTCGATGCCCACGTCCCGCGGGTCGAAGGCCTCCTCGGTGACCTTGCCGTCCCGGACCACCCACACCCGCGAGGTCGCGGTGGTGGTCAGCTCGTCGAGGCCGTCGTCGCCCCGGAAGACCAGGGAGGAGTTGCCGCGCTCGGCGAAGACGCCCGCCACGATCGGCGCCTCGTGCGCCACGGCGACACCGACCGCCTGTGCCCTCACCTTCGCCGGATTGGTCAGCGGACCGAGCAGGTTGAACACCGTGCGGATCCCCAACTGCCCGCGCGCGGCACCCACATGGCGCAGTGCCGGATGGAACTTCACCGCGAAGCAGAAGGTGATCCCGGCCTCCTCGGCGACCTCCACCACCCGCTTCGGGCTCAGGTCGAGGTTGACGCCCAGCTTCTCCAGCACGTCGGACGCCCCGGACGCGGAGGACGCGGCCCGGTTGCCGTGCTTGACGACCTTCGCGCCGGTGCCGGCCACGACGATCGACGACATGGTGGAGATGTTCACCGTCTTCGCGCCGTCGCCGCCGGTGCCGACGATGTCGACGGTGGCGCCCGGCACCTCGATCACGTTGGCGTGCTCGTACATCGTGCGGACGAGGCCGGTGATCTCCTCGACGGTGGCGCCCTTGGCGCGCAGCGCCACCGCGAACCCGGCGATCTGGGCGTCCGTCGCCTCGCCGGCCATGATCCGGTCCATGGCCCAGGCGGTGTCGTCGGCGGCCAGGTCCCGGCCCTCCAGCAGTCCGTTCAGCACCCGGGGCCAGGAACGGCCCGCCGCGGTGTCGCCTCCAGCGGGGGTCACAGCGCTCATATGCCGCTCCTGGGTGGGTTCGGTGTCCCGGACTACGGGACGCGGGTCTCGACGGGCTCCAGCCTATCCAGCCCGGGGACACGGCGAAGGGCCCCGTCCGGGGTTCGGACGGGGCCCTTCGACCGTGGCGTGGCGACGCTCGGAATCAGTGATCAGTGGTGGCCGTGGCCGCTCGTGATCTCCTTGTACTCCTCGACGGTCGGCTTGGGGATCTGGCTCTCCTCGCCGTAGAACGCGCCGCTGAGCTTGGCGCGCAGCTTCTGCGTGCCCGAGATCTTCCGCTCGACGCCGTTCTCGTCGACCGTCGGACCGAGCTCGACCGGCTCGTACTGGTGGTGAGCGGTGAGGGTGTACAGCTGCTCCTGGCTGAGCGGCTCGTGGACCTCGATGAACTCACCGTGCGGCAGGCGCTTGATGATGCCCGACTCGCGGCCGTGCAGCACCTTGTCCTTGTCCCGGCGCTGGAGGCCGAGGCAGATCCGCTTGGTGATGACGAACACGATGACCGGCACGACGAAGAACGAGATCCGGACGAACCAGGTGATCGCGTTGATCGACAGGTGGAAGTGGGTGGCCCACAGGTCGTTTCCACCGCCGACCAGCAGCACGAAGTACCAGGCGATCCACGCGGCGCCGAAGGCCGTGCGGGTCGGGGCGTTGCGCGGACGGTCCAGGATGTGGTGCTCGCGCTTGTCGCCGGTGACCCAGGACTCCAGGAACGGGTAGATCGCGATCGCCACCAGGACCAGCGGGAAGATCACCAGGGGGATGAACACGCCCAGCACGAGCGTGTGGCCCCAGAAGTTGATCTCCCAGCCCGGCATCGTGCGGATCAGGCCCTCGGAGAAGCCCATGTACCAGTCGGGCTGGGCTCCGGTGGACACCTGGTCCGGACGGTAGGGGCCGATGGCCCAGATCGGGTTGATCTGCGCGACCGCCGCGATGGCCGTGATGACACCGAAGACCAGGAAGAAGAAGCCTCCGGCCTTGGCCATATAGACCGGCAGCAGCGGCATGCCGACGACGTTGTTGTTGGTCTTGCCGGGACCCGCGAACTGCGTGTGCTTGTGGTAGAAGACCAGGATCAGGTGGCCGACCACCAGACCGAGCATGATGCCCGGCAGCAGCAGGATGTGGATCGAGTAGAACCGGGCCACGAAGTCGTGACCGGGGAACTCGCCGCCGAAGAGGAAGAACGACAGGTACGTGCCGATGATCGGCACGGACAGGATCGCGCCCTCCATGAAGCGGACACCGGTGCCGGAGAGCAGGTCGTCCGGGAGCGAGTAGCCGGTGAAGCCGGTGAACATGCCGAGGACGAACAGCAGGAAGCCGAACATCCAGTTGATCTCACGCGGCTTGCGGAACGCGCCGGTGAAGAACACGCGCATCATGTGCACGAACATGCCGGCGAGGAAGACCAGCGCGGCCCAGTGGTGGATCTGCCGGATGAGCAGACCACCGCGCACCTCGAAGGAGATGTGCAGGGTCGAGTTGAACGCCTCGCTCATCAGCTGTCCCTGGAGCGGGACGTAGCTGCCGTGGTACACCACCTCGTTCATCGAGGGGTGGAAGAACAGCGTCAGATACACACCCGTGAGGATGATGATCAGGAAGCTGTAGAGGCAGACCTCACCCAGCATGAACGACCAGTGGTCGGGGAAGATCTTGCGCATGTTGGCCTTGGCCAGGCTGTAGATGCCCAGCCGGCCGTCGACCCAGTCGGCGAGCTTCTCGCCGGCCGGTTCCTTCCCGCGCGAGCGGGTCGGGTTGCTCGCTGTAGTACTCATCCGCGCTCCCAGAATGCAGGACCGACGGGCTCCTCGAAGTCGCCGAGCGCCTGGAGGTAACCCTCGCTGTCCACGCCGATGCGCAGCTGCGGCAGGGCGTGACCGGCGGGGCCGAAGATCACTCGGGCACCGTCGGAGAGGTCGAAGGTGGACTGGTGGCACGGGCACAGCACGTGGTGCGTCTGCTGCTCGTACAGGGAGATCGGGCAGCCGACGTGGGTGCAGATCTTCGAGTACGCGACGATGCCCTGGTGCGACCACTCCAGCTCGCGCTTGTCCTTGATGTTGTCCGGCTGGAGCCGGACGATCATCAGGGCCGCCTTGGCGATCTCGGTCTGGAAGTCCTCGTTCGTCTCCTCCAGGCCGTCGGGCTTGGCGAAGGTGAGCGAACCGACGGCGACGTCCTCGGGACGCAGCGGCTGGTTGGTGTTCATGTTGACCAGGCGCTTGCCCTTGGCCCACATGGTGTGGCGGAGGCTGGTCCCGGGCAGCGTACCGAGGTCGCGCAGCAGGAACAGGCCGGACAGCGGCACCAGGGTGAGCGCACCCAGCATGGTGTTGCGGATCAGCGGACGGCGGCCGATCGCGGACTCCTTGGCACCCTGCTTGAAGTCGGCGTGGACCTTCGTGCGGACCTCGGGGGACGCCTCGATCGGGTGACGCTCGTCGGCGATCTCCGCGTCGGACATCAGGGTGCGGGCCCAGTGGACCGCGCCCGCGCCGATGCAGAACAGCGCCACGCCGAGGGTCAGGCCCAGCGCGAAGTTCATCGCGCTGACGTGCCCGATCGGGAAGACGTAGATCGACTTGTCGTTCGGGATCGCCACGTAGGAGGCGATGAAGCCGAGGGTGGCCAGCATCGACACCGTGAACAGCAGGGCGACGGTGCGCTCGGACCGCTTGGCGGCCCGCTCGTCGATGTCCTGGATCCGGTGCTCGTGGGGCGGCAGGCCCGGGTCGGCGAACGGGTTCTTCTCGTCCGCGACCTTCACGGCGCCGTGCGGCGCCCCCTGCTCGGCAGGCAGGTTCTCTTCTGGAATGTCTTGGCTACTCATGACTTCTTGGCCTTTGCGGTCCGGGCGGCGACCCACACGGCGACGGCGATCAGGGCGCCGAGGCCGGCGATCCACGCGAACAGACCCTCACTGACCGGCCCGAGGCCGCCCAGCTCCAGACCGCCGGGGTTCTCCGTCTCGTCGCCGTTGACCGCGTTCAGGTACGCGATGATGTCCTTCTTGTTCTTCGACGACAGCGTGGTGTCGGGGAAGGAGGGCATGTTCTGCGGGCCGGTCTGCATGGCCTCGTAGATGTGCTTCGGCGCGACGCCCTCGAGGTCCGGGGCGAACTTGCCGTGCGTGAGCGCACCGCCCTTGCCGGTGAAGTTGTGGCACTGCGCGCAGTTGGTGCGGAACAGCTCGCCGCCCTTGGCGATGTCCGCGCCCTCCGGGCTGTACTCGTTCTTCGTCGGCACGTTGGGGCCGGCGCCCAGGGAGGCGATGTAGGCCGCGAGCTGGTCGATCTCGCCCTGGCTGTAGATGACCTTCTTCTTGGGGACCTGCGCGCCCGGCTGCTGGGCCGGCATACGGCCCGTGCCGACCTGGAAGTCGACTGCCGCCGCGCCCACGCCCACCAGGGACGGACCGTCAGTGGTGCCCTGACCACCGGTGCCGTGGCAGCTGGCGCAGCCGACCTCGTAGAGCTTCTTGCCCTCCTCGATGGTGAGGGACTGGGCGGAGTCGTCGGCCTTCGCCTTGCTCGCGGGCGCGAACGCGGTGTACAGCCCCCCCGTGGCCGCCAGCGCGAGAAGTAGGACGACGACCGCCGCCAGCGGATGGCGTCGTCGTGCGGAGAGCTTTTTCACGGATTACCCCGGTGTCAGGATCTTCTGCGTCGATGCTTGCGGACTTGGATCGGTTCGTCGGCTACTTGATCAGGTAGATCGTGGCGAAGAGGCCGATCCAGACGACATCGACGAAGTGCCAGTAGTAGGACACGACGATGGCCGCGGTCGCCTGCTCGTGGGTGAACCTCCGGGCCGCGTAGGTGCGGCCGAGGACCAGCAGGAAGGCGATGAGACCGCCCGTCACGTGCAGGCCGTGGAAGCCGGTGGTCAGGTAGAACACCGAGCCGTACGGGTCGGAGGACAGCGAGAGGCCCTCCTCCTTCACGAGGCTCGTGTACTCGTAGATCTGACCGCCGATGAAGATCGCACCCATGATGAAGGTGACGATGAACCAGCCCCGGAGCTTCTTCACGTCACCGCGCTCGGCGGCGAACACGCCGAGCTGACAGGTGAGCGAGGAGAGCACCAGGATCGTGGTGTTCACCGAAGAGAAGGGGACGTTGAGACTGTCCGCCATCGACTTCCAGTGATCGGGTCCCGTCACCGATCGCAGGGTGAAGTACATCGCGAAGAGGGCCGCGAAGAACATCAGCTCGGAACTCAGCCAGATGATGGTTCCGACGCTGGTGAGGTTCGGCCGGTTGACCGACGGGTGCGCGTGCCCGGTTTCTACTGTCGTTGCTGTCGCCACGACCGACATTATGTCGGTCGCTTATCCCGCCCTCACTCCGGGGGGTGCCGTTCGGAGTGTTGGCGGGGTGTGCCCAGCTCGGATGGCCCATCGAAGGCATGTTCCAAGCGGTGTTGACCAGGAGTCGAAGGGAGTAGCATCCGCGCCATCGGTACCCGGAAGTTCCCGACCCTAGCTGTGTCTTCTCGAGATGCGTGGAGGAACAATGCAGGCGACCGCCACGGTGCTGGTCTACAGCGACGACGCGGGCACCAGGGAGCAGGTGCGGCTGGCCACCGGCCGCAGGCCTGCCCAGGACGCGCCGGTCGTCGAGTTCGTGGAGTGCGCCACCCCCGCGGCCGTGCTCAGGGAGCTGGACCGGGGCGGGATCGACGTCTGCGTCCTGGACGGCGAGGCCGTGCCCATGGGCGGCATGGGGGTGTGCCGGCAGATCAAGGACGAGGTCTTCGACTGCCCGCCGGTGCTGCTGCTCATCGGGCGTCCGCAGGACGCCTGGCTGGCCACGTGGAGCCGGGCCGACGCGGCGGTCACCCTGCCGGTGGAGCCGGTGGAGTTCGCCTCCGCGCTGGCGTCTCTGCTGCGCAGGAAGGCCCTGGCCGCCTAGGAGGCCCCGGCAGCCCAGGGCTCAGGAGCCTGGGAAGCGCGGGACGGCCCGTCGTCGTGTCGCCGCGGGCCGTCCCCGGGTGCCGTCACAGGCTCTGTGCCGTCACAGGCTCTGCGGGCGCAGTCTCGCCGTGTCCGACTGGGACGTCGAGCCGGCGGAGTTCAGCGCGCTGCCCAGGACCCACTTCTGCCAGGGCATGTTCCAGTCGCCGAAGCCGTTGTTGAAGACTTCCATCGGGTCACCCTTGGAGTTGACGACCTGGACGATGTCGCCCTCGTGGATGTTGTTGTAGAACCACTGGGCGTTGGCGTTGCTCATACCGGTGCAGCCGTGGCTGACGTTGGCGACGCCCTGGGAGCCGACGGACCAGGGCGCGGCGTGGACGTACTCGCCGCTCCAGGTCACCCGGGTGGCCCAGTAGACCGTCAGGTCGTAGGAGTCGCTGGAGCCCGCCGAGATGCCGATGGTGGAGCTCTTCATCCGGACGCTCGCCTGTTTGGCCAGCACGACCTTGATGCCGTTTCGGGTGTCGAAGCCCGGTTTGCCGGTGGTGATCGGCACCTGCTTGACCTTCTCGTCGTTCTTGTACAGCGTGAGTTGGTGCGTGGCTGCGTCGGTGACGGCGACGACGCGGTCGCCGGTGGTGAGGGTCAGGGGTTTGGCGGCGCCGCCCCACAGCCGGTCGCCGATGCGGATGTTCTCCAGGTTGCTGTGCACCTGGATGGTGGCGTGCACCGGCCAGTACTCCCGGGGGCGGTAGTGCAGGTGCTTGTCGTCCACCCAGTACCAGGAGCCCTGCACGGCGGGGGTGGAGTCGACCTGGAGGCCGCGCTCGACGACGGCGCGCTGCGCCTTGTCGTGGACGGGCTGGTCGAGTTCGGCCGTGATGGGCTGACCGACGCCGTAGGTGCCCGCCTGCGGCCCGAACGTGACGTTCAGGTGCTTCTGCGTGGTGGGCTTGCTGGTGTCGAAGGTGAGGACCTTGCGGCCGGGTGCGCCGTCGTCGTCCTCCGTGCTGACCGAGACCGTGTAGTGGGTGCCCGCGGCCAGCGGTGAGGTGCTGTGCCAGCGACTGCCGTCGGCGGCCAGTTCGCCGGAGACACGGCGGCCCTTGTCGTCCACGACCGTGACGTCCGTGATGCGCCCGTCGGAGTCCTCGGCGGTGACCACCAGGGGCTTGTCCGGGTCGGCCTTCTTGCCGGGGTCCGTGGGGGCGCTGAACGAGATCTGGTCCGCCGCGTCGTAGGGGTCGGCCGCCAGTGGGTTGCCGTCCGAGGAACAGGCGGTGACGCCCGCGCCGAGGGCGGCCACCAGGAGGGTGAAGCTGACGACGGTGCGGGTGCGCGGAGTGGTGGTGCTCATGACTTCACGCTAAGTAGCTCCGTCAACTCCGGCACGGTGGGTCGTCCGTACGGGGGAACGTATGGGGGCGTCGTACGGGCAAACGAAGGAACCCGGACCCTCCGTCGGGAGAGCCCGGGTTCCCCGGTTCGTTCAGCGTGTGTTACTGGGTGCGGTTCTCACCGCGGTAGTACTCGAAGACCCAGCCCCACAGGGCGACCGCGATGAGCGGCGCCGCGAAGTACAGCAGCCACCAGCCGAGGGCGACGCCCAGGAAGGCCAGCGCGCCACCGACGCCGAGGGCGAGCGGCTGCCAGCTGTGCGGGCTGAAGAAGCCCAGCTCGCCGGCGTCGTCCGCGACATCGGCCTCCTTGTCGTCCTGGGCACCCGCGTCGACCCGCCGGGCCGTGAAGCCCAGGTAGAAGCCGACCATGATGCTCAGGCCGAAGGCCAGGAAGAGGGCTGTGGTGCCGGCCGGCTCCTTGGACCACACGCCGTAGACGATGGCCATGATGAGCAGGAAGACGCTCAGCCACATGAACATCTTGCCCTGGATCTTCACTTGCCGGCCTCCTTGCCGCCAGCGAGGGCCTTCTCACCGTGCCCGGCGTTCTCGAGCTGGTCGAGCGCCGCGATCTCCGGATGGTGCAGGTCGAACGCCGGGGATTCGCTGCGGATCCGCGGCAGGGTGACGAAGTTGTGCCGCGGCGGCGGGCAGGCGGTCGCCCACTCCAGCGAACGGCCGTAGCCCCAGGGGTCGTCGACGCCCACCGGCTTGCCGTACTTGGCCGTCTTCCACACGTTGTAGAAGAACGGCAGGATCGACAGGCCGAGCAGGAAGGAGAAGATCGTCGAGATGGTGTTCAGCGCGGTGAAGCCGTCGGCGGCCAGGTAGTCGGCGTACCGGCGCGGCATGCCCTCGGCGCCCAGCCAGTGCTGGATCAGGAAGGTGCCGTGGAAGCCGATGAACAGCATCCAGAAGGTCATCTTGCCCAGCCGCTCGTCGAGCATCTTGCCGGTGAACTTCGGCCACCAGAAGTGGAAGCCGGAGAACATCGCGAAGACGACGGTGCCGAAGACGACGTAGTGGAAGTGCGCCACCACGAAGTAGCTGTCGGAGACGTGGAAGTCCATCGGCGGCGAGGCCAGGATGACGCCGGTCAGACCACCGAAGGTGAAGGTGATCAGGAAGCCGGTCGCCCAGAGCATCGGCGTCTCGAAGGACAGCGAGCCCTTCCACATGGTGCCGATCCAGTTGAAGAACTTCACACCGGTCGGGACCGCGATCAGGAAGGTCATGAAGGAGAAGAACGGCAGCAGCACACCACCGGTGACGTACATGTGGTGGGCCCACACGGTCACGGACAGACCCGCGATAGAGATCGTCGCGCCGATCAGACCCATGTAGCCGAACATCGGCTTGCGGGAGAAGACCGGGATGACCTCACTGATGATGCCGAAGAACGGCAGCGCGATGATGTACACCTCTGGATGGCCGAAGAACCAGAAGAGGTGCTGCCACAACAAGGCTCCGCCGTTGCTGGCGTCGAAGACGTGGGCGCCGAACTTGCGGTCGGCCTCCAGCGCGAACAGGGCCGCGGCCAGCACCGGGAAGGCGAGCAGGACCAGCACCGCGGTCAGCAGCACGTTCCAGGTGAAGATCGGCATGCGGAACATGGTCATGCCCGGAGCGCGCATGCAGATGATCGTGGTGATGAAGTTGACCGAGCCGAGGATCGTGCCGAAGCCGGAGAAGGCCAGACCCATGATCCACAGGTCGCCGCCGACACCCGGCGAGTGCACCGCGTCGGACAGCGGCGCATAGGCGAACCAGCCGAAGTCGGCCGCGCCCTGCGGGGTGAGGAAGCCGGCCACCGCGACGAGCGAGCCGAACAGGTACAGCCAGTAGGCGAACATGTTCAGCCGCGGGAAGGCCACGTCCGGGGCGCCGATCTGCAGCGGCATGATCCAGTTCGTGAAGCCCGCGAACAGCGGCGTCGCGAACATCAGCAGCATGATCGTGCCGTGCATCGTGAACGCCTGGTTGAACTGCTCGTTCGACATGATCTGCAGGCCCGGACGGGCCAGCTCGGCGCGCATGAAGAGCGCCATCACGCCGCCGATGCAGAAGAACGCGAACGACGTCGCCAGATACAGCGTGCCGATGGTCTTGTGGTCGGTGGTCGTCAGCCACTTCACCACGACGTTACCGGGTTGCTTGCGCCGGACCGGCAGCTCGCTCTCGTAAGAGCCCTCGGCCGCCGCGGCACCCTGAGGTTCGTTGAGGATGCTCACAGGTTGTTCGTCTCCCGGTTCTTCTCGTGGCTCGTCTGCGCGATGCCGGCGGGAACGTAACCGGTCTGCCCCTTCTTAGCGAGGTCCTTGAGGTGCTGCTCGTAGCGGTCGGGAGAGACGACCTTCACGTTGAACAGCATCCGGGAGTGGTCCTGGCCGCAGAGCTCGGCGCACTTGCCCCGGAAGGTGCCCTCCATGGTGGGAGTCACCTGGAAGGAGTTGGTGTGGCCCGGGATGACGTCCTGCTTCATCAGGAACGGCAGCACCCAGAAGGAGTGGATGACGTCCCGCGAGGTGAGGATGAAGCGGACGGTCTTGCCCTTGGGCAGCCACAGCGTCGGACCCGGGTTGCCGTTCTGCGGGTTCCGCGTGCCCGGCGTACCGACGTCGTAGACACCGCCGGCGTTCGCCGGGAAGTCGTTCTTGAACCGGTCCGGGATGGCCGACAGGTTCTTGTCGGTCTTCGCGTCACCCGCGGAACCGGCGACGGGCTCCACGTAGTTGAAGGCCCAGCTCCACTGGAAGCCGACCACGTTGACCGTGACGTCGGGCTTCTTGGATTCGTCCAGGAGCTTGGACTCGTCGCGGGCCGTGAAGTAGAAGAGCACCGAGACGATGAGGAGCGGGACCACCGTGTACAGGGCCTCGATGGGCATGTTGTACCGGGTCTGCGGAGGAACCTCGACCTTGGTGCGGCTGCGCCGGTGGAAGAAAGCACTCCACAGGATCAGACCCCACACCAGCACGCCGACCGCGATCGCGGCGGCCCAGGACCCCTGCCACAGGGAGAGGATCCGCGGAGCCTCTTCCGTCGCAGGGGTGGGCATACCCAGCCGGGGGAAGTCCTTGTATGTGCAACCGGTCGCGGTCGCCAGGACCAGGCCCGCAGTCAGTGCCTGCAGCAGCTTCCGCCGCATCGGGCGCCGCGGCGAGCGGTCGGAGCCGTTGGGACTCACGTAGCGCCTTCCCGAGAGTCTCGCCCGCGCTGTACGGCTGCGGCCTTCTCGCTGGTCGGTCGCCGCCCTGCGTCGGGCAGGGGTTTGGATGTTTATGCGGACCAAACCCTACTGGACGCCTTCCGGCGGGTCGCGGGGAGGGTGGCATACGCGCCGCGGGTCACCCCGAAGGGGTGGGATGCCCCTGGCTCCGCCGGTATGTGATGGGGAGTTGAGGCGCCCGACAGCTCGGGATTGCGGCATTTCTGGCGGGTGCGGGCAAGTCGTGGTTTCTCGCGCGGTTCCCCGCGCCCCTTCAGGGCGCTTAGCGTTGACGTGTGTCCTACTTCGATGCCGCTTCCGCCGCTCCCCTTCATCCCGTGGCCCGGCAGGCTCTCCATGCCTCCCTCGACGAGGGCTGGGCCGATCCCGCCCGCCTCTACAAGGAGGGAAGGCGGGCGCGGTTGCTGCTGGACGCGGCGCGGGAGGCGGCCGCGGAGGCGGTGGGCTGCCGGCCGGACGAGCTGAGCTTCACCGCCTCCGGCACCCGCGCCGTGCACACGGGGGTCGCGGGAGCGCTGGCAGGACGCAGGCGCGCCGGACGCCACCTGATCGTGTCAGCGGTCGAACACTCCTCGGTGCTCCATTCGGCCGAGGCGCACGAGGCGGAGGGCGGGACGGTCACCCAGGTCCCGGTCGGCCGGGCGGGCAGGGTGACCGCCGCGTCGTACGCGCAGGCGCTGCGCCCGGACACCGCGCTGGCCTGTCTTCAGTCGGCCAACCACGAGGTGGGCACCGGGCAGCCGGTCGCCGAGGTGGCCGAGGTGTGCCGGGCGGCGGGCGTGCCGCTGCTGGTGGACGCGGCCCAGTCGCTGGGCTGGGGTCCGGTGGACGGGGACTGGTCGCTGCTGACGGCGAGCGCCCACAAGTGGGGCGGGCCGTCGGGGGTGGGCCTGCTCGTCGTGCGCAAGGGGGTGCGGTTCGCGGTCCGGGGGCCGGTGGACGAGCGGGAGTCGGGCCGGGTGGCCGGGTTCGAGAACATCCCGGCGATCGTGGCCGCGGCGGCCTCGCTGCGGGCGGTACGGGCCGAGGCGGCGGCGGAGGCCGTACGGCTGCGGGAGCTGACGGAGCGGATCCGGACGCGGGTGCCGCGGCTGGTGCCGGACGTGGAGGTGGTCGGTGATCCGGTCCACCGGCTGCCGGGGATCGTCACCTTCTCCTGTCTCTACGTCGACGGGGAGGCGCTGCTGCACGAGCTGGACCGCGAGGGCTTCTCGGTCTCGTCCGGCTCCTCCTGCACGAGCAGCACGCTGACCCCGAGTCATGTGCTGAAGGCGATGGGGGTGCTGAGCGAGGGGAACGTGCGGGTGTCGCTGCCGCCGGGGACGCCGGAGGAGGACGTGGAGCGGTTCCTGGAGGTGCTGCCGGGGACGGTGGCACAGGTGCGGGAGAAGCTGGGGGCGCCGTCGGCTCCCGCCGCCCGGGTGCGCCAGGAGGAACTGGTCGTCGACTCTCTCGGCAAGCGGTGCCCGATCCCGGTCATCGAGCTGGCCAAGGTGTTCGGCGAGGTGCCGGTCGGCGGCACGGTACGGGTGCTGTCCGACGACGAGGCCGCCCGGCTGGACATCCCGGCGTGGTGCGAGATGCGGGGGCAGGAGTACCTGGGCGAGGAACCGGCGGATCGGGGAACGGCGTACCTGATCCGCCGGGTCTCCTAGTCCTGGAGTGGTGAGGTGGGGGCGGGGTCTCTGCCGAGGTGCGCCCGTCTCAGCCGAGGTGCGCCCGTACCTCGTGCGCGGCCTCGTCGCCGTACGCCTTGGTGAACCGCTCCATGAAGTGCGCCCGCCGCAGCTGGTACTCCTGGGTGCCGACCGTCTCGATGACGAGGGTCGCCAGCATGCAGCCGACCTGGGCGGCGCGCTCCAGCGAGACACCCCAGGCCAGCCCGGACAGGAACCCGGCGCGGAAGGCGTCGCCCACGCCGGTCGGGTCGGCCTTGCGCTCCTCGTCCGGGCAGCCGACCTCGATCGGGTCCTCACCGGCGCGCTCGATGCGCACCCCGCGCGAGCCGAGGGTGGTCACCCGGTGGCCGACGCGGCCGAGGATCTCGGCGTCGCTCCAGCCGGTCTTGGTCTCGATCAGGCCCTTCTCGTACTCGTTCGAGAACAGGTACGTCGCCCCGTCCAGCAGTATCCGGATCTCGTCGCCGTCCATCCGGGCGATCTGCTGAGAGAAGTCGGCGGCGAACGGAATGGACCGCGTACGGCACTCCTCGGTGTGCCGGAGCATCGCCTCCGGGTCGTCGGCGCCGATGAGCACCAGGTCCAGGCGGCCGACACGGTCGGCGACCGTCTTGAGCTCGATGAGCCGGGCCTCGCTCATGGCACCGGTGTAGAAGGAGCCGATCTGGTTGTGGTCGGCGTCGGTGGTGCACACGAAGCGCGCGGTGTGCAGCGTCTCGGAGATGCGGACGGAGGAGGTGTCCACGCCGTGCCGGTCCAGCCAGGCGCGGTACTCGCCGAAGTCGGCTCCGGCGGCGCCCACCAGGATCGGCCGGGTGCCCAGCTGACCCATGCCGAAGGCGATGTTGGCGGCCACCCCGCCGCGCCGGACGTCCAGCTGGTCGACCAGGAAGGAGAGCGAGACCGTGTGCAGCTGGTCCGCGACCAGCTGGTCGGCGAAGCGGCCGGGGAAGGTCATGAGGTGGTCGGTGGCGATGGAGCCGGTGACTGCGATGCGCACGGCGTGGACTCTCCTGGGAGGGAGGAGGCGATTGACAGTTCACGCTACCCGGTGGCCGGGTGGCGCTGAAGCGGACAAAACTACCCGATAGTAGATCTTTCTCGGCGGGCTCGTCCGTGCTTACGGTGCGGCCATGACGAACCACATGGTCCATGCTGCCCCCGGTCCGGCCGACCCGGAAGGCGATCTCGCGTCACTTCGCGGGGACTGCGCCCGGATGGCCCCGCACTGGGCGGCTCCCGACCGGGGGTCCCGGCGGCCGGTGCCGCCGTCCCGCATCCACGGGGTGGATGTGCCGGCCTCCTCCGCCCGCCTGCTGGACGCGATGTCGGACTACGGGGACTGAGCCCGGGGAACCGCGCGCTCCCCCGCCGCGTCCCATCGCTGTCCCCCGTATGGGGGATGCGGGATACGACCCGTCGGGCCGGCTGCTTCGCCAGGGCCGGGTCGGGGTCGGTCACAGGGACAGCTGTGCAGCCGAAGGAGCGATGCGGTGAACACCGAGCGACCCGACCACGACGACACGGCCGCGACCGAGGCCGAGGCCGAGGCCGCGGGTGCCGCCGAGGACGCCGCGGCACGGCCGGAGGCACCGGAACCCGAGGTCCCGCCGGTGAGCACCACCGGCGACGGCGGGGGCGGCGACCACGGCGACGGCGGTGACGACGGCGACGACGGCCGGCGCGATGACGCAGGCGACGGCGGTGACGACGGCGGCGGCAGTGGCGGCCGGTTCGGCCGGGGCCGGTCTCCGCTGGTCGCCGCCTCGGTCGCCGCGGCGGTGCTGCTGGTGGGCGGCGGCGGGGCGTACCTCGCCACGAGTGCGTACGACGGCTCCGGCGACGACCGTACGGGCTCGGCGGCCTCCCCCGGCCACGGCACTCCCCCGCCGCTCGTCCTCGACGACTACGCCTCCGGTCGTACGGGGGATACGGGCGCCACGGCCGGCACGAACGGGATCGCGCCCGGCGAGCCCAACCCCTACGGCGCCACCTACCGGGCCGCCGGAACGCTGCCCGCCGGGCCCGCCTCCGCACCGGTGTACGAGCCGCGGGGCGAGGTCACCCGCGACGAGGTGACCCGCCTGGCCAGGGCGCTGGGCGTGGAGGGCACCGTCGTGGCCGACGCGCAGGCCTGGCGGGTCGGGACCGGGAAGGACGGGGCCGGTCCGATGCTGCGGGTGAACCGGCAGGCGCCGGGGACCTGGACGTTCAGCCGGTACGCGCCGGGCACCGACAACTGCAAGGGCGCGGTGTGCGCGCACGCCCCGGCCGCTCCCACCGTCCACCCGGTGAGCGTGGCGGCGGCCGAGAAGGCGGCGGCTCCGGTGCTCAAGGCGCTGGGGCAGGACGACGCGAAGGTGGACGCGGGCCAGGTCATGGGCGCCCAGCGGGTCGTCAACGCCGATCCGCGGTTCGGCGGGCTGCCGACGTACGGCTGGACGACGGGCCTGACCGTGAGCCCGCAGGGCGAGGTGGTCGGCGGCAGCGGGCAGGTGAAGGCGCCGGCCGAGGGCGAGACGTATCCCGTGCTGAGCGCGCGCAGGACGCTGGACCTGATGAACGCGGCCCCGCGCACCGACCACCGCATGGGCATCGGCGGCTGCGCCAGTCCCGTACCGCTGAAGGACCGCCTGGAGGCGCCGTGCGGGACCTCCGGATTGTCCGGATCCTCCGGGAACTCCGGGAACTCCGGGCCCACGGGTCACAGTGCCGGGCAGGACGCCTTCACCGTCGACCGGGCCGTGTTCGGCCTGGCGTCGCACTCCTCGAACGGGCGGCAGACGCTGGTGCCGTCCTGGCTGTTCCAGGTGCGGGGAGCCGCTGGTCAGGGCGGCTTCACGGTGACGTACCCGGCCGTCGACCCGCGGTACCTGAGCTCACCGGGCGCGCCGTCCGCACCGTCCGCGCCGTCCGCGCGGCCGGAGCCGCGGCCCAGCGGTCCGGGCGCCGCACCGGCGACCCGTGACGTGCGGGTGTCGGGCTACACCACCGAGGGCGACGAGCTGACGGTGAGCTTCGAGGGCGGGGTGTGCGCCGACTACCGGACGTCGGCGAAGGAGAGCTCCGACCGGGTGACCGTCACGGTGACGGAGACTCCGTGGCCGGACAAGGTCTGCATCCTGATCGCCAAGGAGTACCGGCAGTCGGTCCACCTGGACCAGCCGCTCGGGGACCGGAAGGTGGTCGGGTCGGACGGCAGCACGATCCCGCGGGTGAAGCCCGGAGCCCGGCTGCCCGCACCACCGCGGGCCTCCGGTCAGCCGGTCAGGTGAGCCGGGAGCGTGGAGCGGGTGAGCGGGTGAGCGGGACGTGAGGCGGTCGGCCGGCCGCGCCGGCAGCGGCGCACACGCAAGGCGGCGGCCCCCCGGGGAGGGGGACCGCCGCCTTCTCCGTCGGGCCGGGATCAGCTGAAGGAGTCGCCGCAGGCGCAGGAGCCCGTCGCGTTCGGGTTGTCGATCGTGAAGCCCTGCTTCTCGATCGTGTCCACGAAGTCGATGGTGGCGCCGCCGAGGTACGGAGCGCTCATACGGTCGGTGACGACCTTGACGCCGCCGAAGTCCTTCTCCACGTCGCCGTCGAGGGAGCGCTCGTCGAAGAAGAGCTGGTAGCGCAGGCCGGAGCAGCCGCCGGGCTGGACGGCGACGCGCAGGGCGAGGTCGTCACGGCCTTCCTGGTCGAGCAGCGCCTTGACCTTGGACGCGGCGGCGTCGGTCAGGATGATGCCGTCGGTGACGGTGGTGGTCTCGTCCGATACGGACATCTACATCTCTCCCGGGTTGTACGGAGACTGCTTGCCGACGAGTGCAACCGGCAAGGCCGCGGATTCATTCCGGGCCGAGCACATGCTTTTTCTCTTGTCCATGCTCGTCCTCTTCATGCTCGCACATGCGCCGAGCGGCTGACAGCGGCCTGTGGACGAAGCGACGCACGCGACAACGCCGGAGGACGGGTCCGCGTCGGGTCCGCGTCGGGTCCGGGCCAGGTCCGCCTCGGGTCCATGCCGGGGGCGTGTCGGGATTCACGTCACATGGACACAATGGCCATCGTCAAAGTGACGTGAAGCGGTTATGATAAATAGCGTCAGTTAGACGAAAAGTAGAAAGGGTGCGTGTCGTGACCACCGCCCAAACCCAGGAGCTCGACGTACAGCCGACGCCCCTCGCCCTGCTGCTGCTCGGCCGTGAGGCCGACCCGAAGAGCGAGCGCGGTGTGGAGTGTCCCGGCGAGCTGCCCTCCCCCTCCGACCCGGACCTCGTGGCGCGCGCCCGCGCGGCCAAGGAGAAGCTCGGGGACAAGGTCTTCGTGCTGGGCCACCACTACCAGCGCGACGAGGTCATCCAGTTCGCCGACGTCACGGGCGACTCCTTCAAGCTGGCCCGGGACGCTGCCGCCCGGCCGCAGGCCGAGTACATCGTGTTCTGCGGTGTGCACTTCATGGCGGAGTCCGCGGACATCCTGACGTCCGACGAGCAGAAGGTGGTCCTGCCGGACCTGGCCGCCGGGTGCTCCATGGCCGACATGGCGACGGCCGAGCAGGTGGCGGAGTGCTGGGACGTCCTGACGGAAGCCGGGATCGCCGAGCAGGTGGTCCCCGTCTCCTACATGAACTCCTCGGCCGACATCAAGGCGTTCACGGGCAAGCACGGCGGCACCATCTGCACGTCGTCGAACGCGAAGCGGGCCCTGGAGTGGGCCTTCGAGCAGGGCGAGAAGGTCCTGTTCCTGCCCGACCAGCACCTGGGCCGCAACACGGCGGTGCGGGACATGGGCATGTCCCTGGAGGACTGCGTCGTCTACAACCCGCACCGGCCGAACGGCGGGCTGACCGCCGAGGAGCTGCGCGCGGCCAAGATGATCCTGTGGCGCGGCCACTGCTCGGTCCACGGCCGCTTCAGCCTCGACTCGGTCAACGACGTCCGCGAGCGCATTCCCGGCGTCAACGTCCTGGTGCACCCCGAGTGCAAGCACGAGGTGGTCGCCGCGGCCGACTACGTCGGCTCCACGGAGTACATCATCAAGGCCCTGGAGGCGGCCCCGGCCGGCTCCAAGTGGGCCATCGGCACGGAGCTGAACCTGGTGCGCCGCCTGGCGAACCGTTTCGCACCGGAGGGCAAGGAGATCGTCTTCCTCGACAAGACGGTCTGCTTCTGCTCCACCATGAACCGCATCGACCTCCCCCACCTGGTCTGGGCCCTGGAGTCCCTGGCCGAGGGCAACCTCGTCAACCGCATCCAGGTCGACAAGGAGACGGAGGCCTTCGCGAAGCTGGCCCTGGAGCGCATGCTCGCGCTGCCGTAGCTCGTCCATGACGAAGGGGCCGGTCCACGCGACGCGCGCGGACCGGCCCCTTCGTCATGTGCTCACACGTTCGTCATGTGCTCACACGCCGGCCGGCTCCAGCTCCTCCGTCTCCGCCTTCGCCTTCGCCTCGCGCTTGGCCGCGCGCTTCTTCGCGCGGCGCTCCTTGCGCAGTTCCAGCATCGCGTAGAGCGTCGGGACCAGGAGCAGGGTCAGCAGGGTCGAGGTGATCAGGCCGCCGATCACGACCACTGCGAGCGGCTGGGCGATGAAGCCGCCCTCGCCGGTGACCCCGAGGGCCATCGGGAGCAGGGCGAAGATCGTCGCCAGGGCCGTCATCAGGATGGGGCGGAGGCGGTGGCGGCCACCTTCCAGGACCGCCTCGACCACGCCGTGGCCCTGTCGCCTGTACTGGTTGATCAGGTCGATCAGGACGATCGCGTTGGTGACCACGATGCCGATCAGCATCAGCATGCCGATCATGGCGGGGACGCCCATCGGGGTGCCGGTGGCGATCAGGAGGCCGAGGGCGCCCGTGGCCGCGAAGGGGATCGAGACCAGCAGAATCAGCGGCTGGACGAGGGAACGGAACGTCGCGACCAGGAGCATGAAGACGATCGCGATCGCCGCCAGCATGGCCAGGCCCAGGTTCTTGAACGCGTCGTCCTGGTCGGAGGTGACGCCGCCGATCTCGGCCGTGGCGCCCGCGGGGAGCTTCAGGGCCTTGATCCTCGACTGGAGCTCGGTGCTCACCGCGCCGGTGTTGTCGCCGGTCGGCTTGGCGGTGATGGTCGCCGCGCGCTGACCGTCGATACGGGTCATCGAGACCGGGCCGTCGACCAGCTTGACGGTCGCGATGTCGCCCAGCTTCACCGGGCCGAGCCGCAGCTTCTTCAGCTGGGCCAGCGTCTCGGCGGGCTCGGCCGACCTGACGACGACGTTCCGCTCGGTGTCGTCCAGGGTCGCCTTGGCGGCCGTGGTGCCCTTGACCGACTGGGCGACGGCCATGCCGAGGGTCTGGTCGGTGAAGCCGGCCGCCGCCGCCTTGTCGTTGGCGCGGACCGAGATACGCGGCACGCTCTGCGAGAGGTCGCTGGTGACGTCGGTGACGTCGCCCAGGCCGGCGACGGTCTTGCGGACCTGCTCCGAGGCCTGGCGCAGCGCGTCCCCGTCGGACGCCTTGACGACCACCTTCAGGTCCTGGTCGCCGAAGCCGTCACCGGTGTTGACCGTGGTGGTGCCGATGCCGGACAACTTGTGCAGGCCGTTCTCGATGTCCTCGCGGACGTCGTCGGCGGACGCGGAGTCCTCGAGCATCACCTGGTACGAGGCCTGGTTGGTGTCCGTGGAGCCGCCGAAGGCGGCCATGAAGCCGGAGGAGCCGACCGTCACCTGGTAGTCCTTGACGCCCTTGGTCCCGGCGAGCAGCTTCTCGACCTTCTTCGCCTGGGCGTCGGTCGCGGCCAGGCTGGTGCCCGGCTTCAGCTCCTGCTTGACGCTGAGGACCTTCTGGTCGCCGGAGTCGAAGAAGTTCGTCTTCAGCAGCGGCGTCATCCCGAAGGTGCCGACCAGCACGACCACCGCGATCAGCACGCTGGTCAGGCGCCGGCGGGTGGCGAAGCGCAGGACGGGGACGTAGAGGCGCGTCAGGCGGCTGTTCGCCTCCTTCTCCTCGGCCCGGCGGCGGGCCTCGTCGGCCTCGGCGGGCGTGCCCTTCGGCGCGCGCAGGAACCAGTACGAGAGGACGGGGACGACCGTCAGGGCCACCAGCAGGGAGGCCAGCAGGGCCGCGGTGACGGTGATGCTGAAGGGGCCGAACAGCTCGCCCACCATGCCCCCGACCAGGCCGATCGGCAGGAACACGGCGACCGTGGTGAGCGTGGAGGAGGTCACCGCGCCGGCCACCTCGCGCACCGCGTTCAGGATGGCCTCGCGCCGCTCCTCGCCGTAGCCGAGGTGACGCTTGATGTTCTCCAGGACCACGATCGAGTCGTCGACGACACGGCCGATCGCGATGGTCAGCGCGCCCAGCGTCAGCATGTTCAGCGACAGGTCGCGGGTCCACAGCACGATCAGGGCGAGGACGACGGAGAGCGGGATCGAGACCGCGGTGACCAGCGTGGAGCGGACCGAGGCCAGGAAGACCAGGATGACCAGGACCGCGAAGAGCAGGCCGAGCGCGCCCTCGGTGGTCAGCCCGTCGATGGACTTGGCGACGGCCGGGCCCTGGTCGCTGACCGTGGTGATCTTCGCGTCGACGCCCAGGTCCTTGCGCAGGTCGGGCAGCTTGTCCTTGACCGCGTTCGAGATCGCGACCGCGCTGCCGTCGTGGTCCATGGTGACGGCGACGGCGAGGCTCGGCCGGCCGTCGGTGCGGGTGATGGAGTCGGCCTTGGCCGGCTCCTGCCGCACGCCGGCGACGTCGCCGAGGCGGACCGGCTTCTTCGCGGCGCCGCCCTGACCGGTGACCATCAGGTCCTGGATCTGCCGGAGGGAGGTGAAGCCGCCGCCGACCTGGACGGTGCGGTTGGCGCCGCCCTCGTCGAAGGAGCCGGCCGGGACGGTGGCGCCGCCCGCCTGGAGGGCCTGCGTCAGGTCGGCGGAGGTGAGGCCGGCCCGCGCGAGCTTCGCGTCGTCGGGGGTGACGGTGACCTGGAGGTCCCGTACGCCGTCGACGGTCACCTGGCTGACGCCGTCGATGTTCTTCAGGGCGGGCACGACCGTCCTGTCGAGCTGGTCGGCGAGCGCCTGCTGGTCCTTGCCGGAGGTGACGGCCAGGACCACGGTCGGGATGTCGTCCGTCGAACCGGCGATCACCTGCGGGTCGACGTCGTCCGGGAGCCCCGCGCGGGCCCGGTTGACGGCCTGCTGGACGTCGGCGACGAGCTGCTGCGTGTCGTTGCCGTAGTCGAAGGACGCCGTGATCACGGCGTTGCCCTCGCTCGCCGTGGAGGTGACGCCCGTGATGCCGTCGACGGCCTTGAGGTTGTCCTCCAGCGGCTCGACGACCTGCTTCTCCACCACGTCCGGGGACGCGCCCTGGTAGGGCGCCAGCACGGACACGATGGGGAGCTCGATGCTGGGCAGCAGCTGCTGTTTGAGCTGGGGGACGGCGATCGCGCCGAAGACGAGCGCGACGATCGACATCAGTCCGATCAGGGCCCGTTGCGCGAGGCTGAATCTGGACAGCCAGGACATGGGTCAGGGTCTCTCTTCCGGTGGACGTCCGTGAACGTCGGTGAGCGGCGGTGAGCCGCCGAACGCGGCACGGGCGCGCAGACGCGCCCACCCCTACACCCTCCGGTATCGGCACCGGCCGTTCCGTAGCCCCCTGGTCCATTTCCTTACGGCGCGCCTACTCCGGGCGCAGTACTCCCGGGTGGAGTGCACTCCACCCTTGGACGTACCGGGTCCGGCGGGGCTCAGTCGGCCCTGGGGCGCACCAGCCCGGACTCGTAGGCGATGACGACCAGCTGCGCCCGGTCGCGCGCGCCGAGTTTGGCCATGGCCCGGTTGACGTGGGTCTTCACGGTCAGCGGGCTGACCTGGAGACGTTCGGCGATCTCGTCGTTGGAGTGTCCGCCGGCGACCTGGACGAGCACCTCGCGCTCGCGCACGGTCAGCGCGTCCAGCCGCTGAGAGCGGGCCGGGTCGCGGCCGTCGTCCGCGGCGTCGCCCTGCGCGAGGAACCGCCCGATCAGGCCCTTGGTGGCGGCCGGGGACAGCAGTGCCTCGCCCTGGGCGGCGATCCGGATGGCGCTGAGCAGTTCCTCGGGCTCGCTGCCCTTGCCGAGGAAGCCGGAGGCGCCCGCGCGCAGCGCCTGCACCACGTAGTCGTCGACCTCGAAGGTGGTCAGGATGACCACGCGGACCTCGGCGAGGGCGGGGTCGGCGCTGATCAGGCGGGTGGCGGCGAGCCCGTCGGTGCCGGGCATGCGGATGTCCATCAGGACGACGTCGGCCCGCTGTTCCTTCGCCAGGCGCACGGCCTCGGCGCCCTCGGACGCCTCGCCGACCACCTCCATGTCGGGCTCGGAGTCGACGAGGACGCGGAAGGCGCTGCGCAGCAGGGCCTGGTCGTCGGCGAGCAGGACACGGATCGTCATGCGGCGTCCCCCGGGGCGCGGGTGCTGTTGCTGCTGTTGCTGTTTCCGGTGTTGGTGCTGGTGCCGGTGCGGGTCTGGAGGGGCAGGATCGCATGGACGCGGAAACCGCCGCCGTAGCGGGGGCCGGTGGTGAGGGTGCCGCCGAGGGCGGTGACCCGCTCCCGCATGCCCAGCAGTCCGTGGCCGCCTCCGGTGGCGGGGCCCTCTGCGGCGACGGCGCCGGCGCCGTCGTCCAGGACGGTGATCTCGACGTTCGGCCCGACCCGTACGACGCTGACCTCGGCCCGGACCCGGTCGCCGGCGTGTTTCTGCACGTTGGTCAGGGCTTCCTGGACGATGCGGAACGCGGCCAGGTCGACGGCGGCGGGCAGCGTGGTGCCCTGGTCGGCGCGGGCGACCTCGACGTGCAGGCCGGCGCTGCGGAAGGTGCCGACGAGTTCGTCCAGGCGGTGCAGGCCGGGGGCGGGCTCGGTGGGGGCCTCCGGGTCGTCGGACTGCCGGAGCAGTCCGACGGTGGCGCGCAGCTCGTTCAGCGCGGACCGGCCGGCCTCCCGGACATGGGCGAGCGCCTCCTTGGCCTGGTCGGGGCGCTTGTCCATGACGTGCGCGGCGACTCCGGCCTGCACGTTGACCAGGGCGATGTGGTGGGCGACCACGTCGTGCAGGTCGCGGGCGATGCGCAGCCGCTCCTCGGCGACGCGGCGGCGGGCCTCCTCCTCGCGGGTGCGCTCGGCGCGTTCGGCGCGCTCCCGCATGGCGCGCACGAAGGCGCGGCGGCTGCGCACGGCGTCGCCGCCGGCCGCGGCCATGCCGGTCCAGGCGAAGATGGCGAGGTTCTCCTGGGCGTACCAGGGCAGCGTCCCGCCGAGCATGGCGGCGCCGGTCAGCCCGGTCATCGTGGTCAGGCCCAGGCGCCAGGTGGTGGGGCGGTCGGTGGTGGCGGCGACGGTGTAGAGGGCGATGACCGCGGACATGGCGACGGGGGTGCGCGGGTCGCCGGTGACGCACTCGATCAGGGAGACGGTGCCGGTGACGGCGAGGACCGTGCGCGGGGCGCGGCGGCGCAGCACGAGCGCGGCGGCGCCGAGGGTCATCAGGACGAGGCTGAGCAGCTCGGGCCGGCGGACGGCCCAGCTGACGCCGTTCTGCCCGCGGGGGTCCGCGAAGGACCCGACCACCATGCACACGAGGACCGCGGCCGCGAGGGCCGCGTCCAGGGCGAGGGGGTGCGCCTTGATCCGGCAGCGGGCGCGGTCGAGCGAGGTGGTCACGCCTGCGAAGGGTACGGGGTGCCCGTGGAGAACGGCCCGCGCACGGTCCCCGGAGGGGACGGTCACCCAGGGATCAGGCCGTCGTCGCTGAGCAGGTCCCGTACCTCCTGGAGGCTGGCGTCCGGGGACGGAAGGATCAGCTCGGACGGCTCCAGGGAGTCGTCCGGCAGGGGTTCGCCCAGTTCACGGACCCTGGAGAGCAGGCTGTGCAGAGTGCGGCGGAAGCCGGGGCCGTCGCCGTTCTCCATCTCGGCCAGGAGTTCCTCGTCCAGTTTGTCGAGCTCGGCGAGGTGGCCGTCGGCCAGCCTCACCTGTCCCTCCCCCATGATCCGTACGATCATGTCGCCCTCCTCGGCGGCGTGCGCCCCGGCTGTCGGCTGTCGGTGAGTGGGTCTACTGCTTGTCGAAGCGGGGCGTGTCCTGCGGCTGCTGCTGGGGCTGCGCCTGGCCCTGGCCGCCCTCGATGGCCTGCCGGTCCTCGGACGAGCCTCCGGCCAGTTCGGCCTTCATGCGCTGGAGCTCCAGCTCCACATCCGTACCACCCGAGATCCGGTCCAGCTCGGCGGCGATGTCGTCCTTGGCCATGCCGGTGGGGTCGTCCAGGGCGCCGGAGGCGAGCAGCTCGTCGATGGCGCCGGCGCGGGCCTGGAGCTGGGCGGTCTTGTCCTCGGCGCGCTGGATGGCCAGGCCGACGTCGCCCATCTCCTCGGAGATGCCGGAGAACGCCTCGCCGATCCGGGTCTGCGCCTGGGCGGCGGTGTAGGTCGCCTTGATCGTCTCCTTGCGGGTGCGGAAGGCGTCGACCTTGGCCTGGAGGCGCTGGGCGGCCAGGGTGAGCTTCTCCTCCTCGCCCTGGAGGGTCGCGTGCTGCGTCTCGAGGTCCGTCACCTGCTGCTGGAGGGCGGCCTTGCGGGAGAGCGCCTCGCGGGCCAGGTCCTCGCGGCCCAGCGCGAGCGCCTTGCGGCCCTGGTCCTCCAGCTTGGTGGACTGCTGCTGCAGCTGGTTCAGCTGGAGCTCCAGGCGCTTGCGGCTGGTCGCCACGTCGGCGACGCCGCGCCGCACCTTCTGGAGCAGCTCCAGCTGCTTCTGGTACGAGTAATCGAGGGTCTCGCGCGGGTCCTCGGCCCGGTCAAGGGCCTTGTTCGCCTTCGCGCGGAAGATCATCCCCATACGCTTCATGACACCGCTCATGGGCTTCGCGCGCCCCCTTCTGACGGACTCCAGCTCACAGCTCTGCGACAGAACCCACAGTACGGGCCCTGCATCCATTACCGCACTGTTCGGGAACGGATGCGGTCATCCCCAAGGACGACTGCGCCCGATTCCGCTCCGGCGTAGGGAGTAGGTGACCCCCGGGCACCGCCGGCCGGCCCGTGCGCAACGCCCCCTCTGTCCCCTTGGAGACGACCGGTGTTGCCGGATCGTTCCCCGCGGGGCTGGGGTCCATGCGGGTCAAGCCCTTACCCTTGGGTTTTGTGTTCCGTAGCCGTGCCAAGGAAGAGAAGGCCCCGGCCGCCGACAAGGCGCCGGTGAACTTCTCCAAGCAGACCCGTGACCCGCAGGCTCCCAAGGGCCGCCCCACGCCCAAGCGCAGTGAGGCCCAGGCCCAGCGCCGCAGCGTCGCCAACACGCCGACCACACGCAAGGAGGCCGCCAAGCGGCAGCGCGAGGAGCGCCGTACCCAGATGGAGCGGCAGCGCCAGGCGCTGGCCAGCGGCGACGAGCGCTACCTCCCGGCCCGTGACAAGGGCCCGGTGCGCCGGTTCGCCCGCGACTTCATCGACTCCCGGTTCAACATCGCGGAGTTCTTCCTGCCGATGGCCGTGGTCATCCTGGTGCTGAGCATGGTGCGGGTGGGCTACCTCCAGAACCTGGCGCTGCTGCTGTGGCTCGTGGTGATCGTGCTGATCGTGCTGGACTCGGTCGTCACCGGTTTCCGGCTGAAGAAGCGGCTCGCCGAGCGCTTCCCGGCCGAGAACAAGCGGGGCGCGGTCGCCTACGCCCTGATGCGCTCCCTCCAGATGCGCCGGCTCCGGCTGCCGAAGCCGCAGGTCAAGCGCGGAGAGCGGCCCTGAGCGCGGAGCCTTTCACCGGGGGTGCGGCCGAGGCCTGGCTGGACAAGCTGGGCGGGCTGCGTGACGTCGTACGGCAGGAGCTGGTGGCCCGGCAGCTCGACGAGCAGATAGCCGGGCGGTTCCCGGTCGGGCAGCGGCTGCGGGTGCTCGACGTGGGGATGGGCCAGGGCACCCAGGCCCTGCGGCTGGCACGGGCCGGGCACCAGGTGACCGGTCTGGAACGCGACCAGAAGATGATCGCCGTGGCGCGCGAGGCGCTGGCCGCCGAGCCGGAGGGCATCCGGGCGCGGATGCGGATCGTCGAGGCCGACGGCCAGGACACCGGGGTCCACTTCCTGCCGGGCAGCTTCGACGTGGTGCTCTGCCACGGCGTGCTGATGTACGTCGAGGAGCCCGATCCGCTGCTGGCGGGGCTGGCCCGGATGCTCGCGCCGGGCGGACTGCTGTCACTGCTGGTGCGCAACGGTGACGCGCTGGCGCTGCGGCCGGGACTGTCCGGCGACTGGCCGGGGGCGCTGGCCGCGTTCGACACGACGGCGTACCGGAACCGGCTGGGGCTGGACGTACGGGCGGACCGGCTCGCCGATCTGACGGCGACACTCGCCGGGATCGGGGCGCCGCTGCACGCCTGGTACGGGGTGCGGGTCTTCACCGACACGGCGGCGGACGGTGCCCGGCCCCCGGCCGATGTGGAGACGCTGCTGGCGGCGGAGGAGCGGGCCGGACGCACCGACCCGTACCGCGCGGTGGCGGCGCTGCTCCATCTGTGCGGGGTGCGCGGCTGAGGCCGCGGTCTCGCTTCGGGTCCGCTCGTTCGGGTGAGCCCGGCAAGCCGGGTGTTCACCCCGCCGTGAGACTCGGTGCATGGACGTTTCCCGTGCCCGCCGCGCCCGTTCCCTCCGCGCCCGTGCTCTGCGGACGGGCGTTCCGTTCGCCGCTGCCGTGATTCTCGGTGCCGCGCTGCTGTCCGGCTGCAGCGGCTCGTCGACTCCTCAGGAGCCCGCGGCCTCGGGCACGGCCTCGGGCACGAAGGACGCCTCCGGGGAACGGCAGGTGGCCGCGCCGGCGACCGCCGGCGACCTCCAGGCCGAGTACCAGCGGGTGATCAGGGACGTACTGCCGTCGGTGGTGCAGATCCAGACCGGCGGGGAGCTGGGGTCGGGCGTGGTGTACGACGACAAGGGGCACATCGTCACCAACGCGCACGTCGTGGGGAACACGAAGCGGTTCCGCGTCACCACGGCGGGCGGCGGGCAGCCGTTCACCGCGACGCTCGTCTCCTCCTACCCGGACCAGGACCTCGCCGTGGTCAAGCTGGACAAGGTGCCGCCCGGACTGAAGGCGGCCACCTTCGGCGACTCGGAGAAGGTGGAGGTCGGGCAGATCGTCCTGGCCATGGGCTCGCCGCTCGGGCTGGCGTCGAGCGTGACCCAGGGGATCGTGTCGGCGACCGGGCGGACCGTGAGCGAGGGGCAGGGCGGCGGCGGCACCGGGGCCACGATCGCCAACATGGTGCAGACGTCGGCCGCGATCAACCCGGGCAACAGCGGCGGCGCACTGGTCAACCTGAACGGTGAGGTCATCGGCATCCCGACGCTCGCCGCGGCCGATCCCCAGCTCGGCGGCAGCGCGGCGCCCGGCATCGGCTTCGCGATCCCGGCGTCGATGGTGAAGACGATCGCCGGCCAGATCGTGAAGTACGGGAAGGTCGTCGACTCCGGCCGGGCGGCGCTGGGCATCACCGGACGCACCGTCGTCGACGCCTCCTACCAGCCCGCCGGGGTCGCCGTGGTCGAGGTGAGGGCGGGCGGCGCGGCGGACAGGGCGGGCATCCGGCCCGGGGACGTCATCACCCGGGTCGGGGACAACGACATCACGACGATGACCTCCCTGGCCGAGACGCTGGCGTCCGACAAGCCGGGTCAGAAGACGAAGGTGACGTACGCGCGCGACGGCGCCGAGAAGACGGTGGAGGTCACGCTGGGCGAGCAGTGAGCCGTACGGAGGACGAGGGGCGGCCGCCGGTGACCGCCCCTCCCCCGCACGGGCAGCTACTCCTGGGCCCCTTCGGCGTGCAGGCTCATCGGGCCGTAGATCTCCGCGGAGTCCTCGAACAGCCGCACCTGGTCCGCGCCGCCGTCGAGCAGGGCCTTCCAGTTCTCCCCGATCCAGGACTCGGCGTCGCCCTGCGTGGTGAACTCCTCGGGCTGCACCGCGGGCTGGACCTCCGTCCCGTCGGCCGTCTCGAACCGCCACGTCCATGCCGCCATGTACGCCTCCCTGGTGTGAGCACACTCCACAGCGGAAGCCGGATCTTGGTCCGGCTCCTGCCCGCAGCCTAGTCGGATGCGCAAGACCTGCGGTGACCCGGGAAAATCGGGTCCGTGGACGTGACTCTGCTCGGCACCGGTGCCCCCGCGGGACTCCCCCGCCCCCACTGCCCCTGCGCGGCCTGCGCGACGGCCCTCGGCGCGCACGCGCGCGCGGCGACGGCGCTGCTCGTCGACGGGGCGGTGCTGCTCGATCTGACACCGGGCGCGGCGTTCGCGGCCGCGCGGGCGGGCACGTCGCTGAACGGCGTACGGCAGGTGCTGCTGTCGCATCCGCACGAGGGACCGGCCGTCGAGGTGCCGGCCGGGCTGCCGCAGCCGGGCCGGGTGCCGGACGGGCGGGAGCTGGCGCTGCTGACGGGGCATCGGGTGCGGGCGGTGGCGCTGGACGCGCCGGGCACGGGGTACGCGGTGACCGGGCCGGACGGGCAGCGGCTGCTGTACCTGCCGCCGGGCGGCGCGCCGGCCGGCCTGGAGGAGGACACGGACACGGCGCAGCCGTACGACATGGTCGTCGCGGACGTCGTGGGGCGGCCGGACGCCCTGGCCAAGCTGCGGGCGGTGGGCGCGGCGGGCCCGGCCACGGACGTCCTCGCCGTCCACCTGGACCATGACGTGCCGGCGGGGCCGGAGCTGCGGCGGCGGCTCGCGGCGGCCGGCGCGCGGGCGGTGCCGGACGGCACCACGCTGGCGGTCGGGGCGTACGAGGACGTACCGGACGTGCCGCGGCGCACGCTGGTGCTGGGCGGGGCGCGGTCGGGCAAGTCGGTGGAGGCCGAGCGGCGGCTGGAGACCTTCCCCGGCGTCCTGTACGTGGCCACGGGCGGCACCCGGAGCGGCGACACCGAGTGGGCGACCCGGGTCGCCGCGCACCGGGAGCGGCGGCCGGGCTCCTGGCGCACGGCCGAGACCTGCGACCTGGTGCCGCTGCTGGAGGAGGACGGTCCGCCGCTGCTGATCGACTGTCTGTCGCTGTGGCTGACGGACGCGATGGACGCCGTCGGCGCCTGGGACGACGCGGAGTGGGCGGGCGGCGGCGAACGGGCCCTGCGGGAGCGCGTGGCCGAACTGACGGCCGCGGTCCGGGCGAGCCGCCGGACGGTGGTCGCGGTCTCCAACGAGGTGGGCTCCGGCATCGTCCCGGCCACCGCGTCGGGCCGTCGCTACCGTGACGAACTCGGCCGCCTGAACACGGCCTTCGCCGCGGAGTGCGAGCAGGTGCTGCTGGTGGTGGCGGGGCAGGCGATGGTCCTGCGCGGCTGAGCGGCGGCCGGGGCGCCGCCCCGGTGCGGCTATGTGTCTCTCCGGGCCACTATGTGTCTCTCCGGGCCACGACGCGGTAGCCGTTGGAGAGGCCGGGGGTGCGGCGCAGGAGGGGGGACAGGAGGAGGTCCGCGGCCGCCGCCGCGGCGACCAAGGGGGTGGTGGCGGGGGCGAGGATCGCGCGCAGGGCGCGGCTGAGCGGGCCCGGCGGGGTGTCGCGCCAGGGGGCGTCGGGAGCGGGCAGGGCGTGGGCGAGGGCCAGGGCGAGGGCCGCCGACAGGTCGTCGGGGGTGTGGGGGGTGCGGCGGTCGGTGACGAGGATCGTGCAGCCGGCGGACTCCAGTTCCGCGCGGAGGTTGTGCAGGGGCAGCAGGTGCAGGTGGCGCGGCTGGCCGTGGGGCAGCCACCACTTGCCCAGCAGCAGGGCGAACAGGCTGCGCGGGTCGGGGAGTTCGACGAGGAGGTGGCCTCCGGGCCGTAGCGCGCCGAGGGCGCCGCGCAGTTCCGCGCGGGGGTCGGGGGCGTGTGCCAGGTGGTGGAAGACGCTGACCACGTCGTAGCGGCCGCGCAGGCGGTCCGCGATGCGCGGGTCGGCCAGATGGCCGATGTGGGCCTCCTCGATCCGCCCGGCGGCGCGGGCCGCCTCCACGCGCGGCGTCGGGTCGAGCCCGTCGAAGGAGGTGTACGGGAACACCTCGCGGGCCGCCGCCGGGAAGTGGGCGTGGCCCGTGCCGACGTCGAGCCAGCTCTCCGGTTCCCCCACGTTCCGCATCAGGTGCGCGTCGGTGCGGTGGCGGCGCCGGTCCCGGCGGGCGGCGAGCACCCGGTGCGGGAGTCCGCCGGGGCCGGTCTCGTCGTGGTCCCGGCGGTAGAAGGCCAGCCCCTCCGGGGTGAGCCGGGGGTTCTGGAAGGCGTGCCCGCAGTCCCCGCACTGGTCGAGCGCGAACCTGCCGGGCTTGTGCTGGATCAGGTCCGGCGCGCGCAGCCGGGTGCGCAGCCGGGCCGAGCCGCACCACGGGCAGTTCTCGCGGCGCGGCTCGTGGAACCGGTCGGTGCCCTGGGCGAGTTCGGCGGCGTACGCGATCCGGCGCGGGTCGTAGGCCCGCGAGGCGTACGGCAGGGGCGGCATGGGCGGCTCCCGGTGGGGCGAGAGGACGTACGGCGGTGGACCGCCGGCCCACGACCGATGCCGGTGGCCCACCGTGACAATTCGCTGCAAAGGGAACGTATGAGATCGGGATCTTGGCCGGGAAGACGCCGTACGGGTGTGGTGGCGACGTGGCTCGATCGTGTTCGACCGGGGCCGGTACTGTTCGGCGAATGAGCTCGCTGAATCTCGACGACTTCACCGATCTGATCGAGCGTCCGGACGGCGGCATGCGCCGTGACGCCGAGGCGCGCCGGGAGCGTCAGATCGTGCCGCCCGGTTCGCTGGGCCGCCTCGACGACCTGGGTGAGTGGCTGGCCGCGGCGCAGGGCGCCGTGCCGGTGCGGCCGGTCGAACGGCCGCGGGTGGTTCTCTTCGCCGGTGACCACGGTGTCGCGGAACTCGGCGTCTCGGCGCGGCCCGCGGGCGGTGCCGAGCGGCTGGTGCGGGCGGTCCTGGAGGGCGGCCGGCCGGTGTCCGTGCTGGCCCGGCGGCTCGGGGTGCCGGTGCGGGTGGTGGACATGGCCCTGGACTGCGCGCCCGACGCGCTGCCCGAGGACGTCGTACGGCACCGGGTGCGGCGCGGCAGCGGACGCATCGACATCGAGGACGCGCTGACCCTCGAGGAGGCGGAGGCCGCGTTCCGGGCCGGCATCGCGGTGGCCGACGAGGAGGCCGACTCCGGCACGGACCTGGTGGTGCTCGGTGACGTCAGCGTGGGCGGCACCACCGCGGCGGCCGTGCTGATCGCCGCGCTGTGCGGAACGGACGCGTCCGTGGTGACCGGGCGCGGCGGTGAGTCGATCGACGACCTGGCGTGGATGCGCAAGTGCGCCGCGATCCGGGACGCGCTGCGGCGGGCCCGGCCCGTGCTCGGGGACCAGTTGCAGCTGCTGGCGACGGTGGGCGGGGCCGATCTGGCCGCGATGACGGGTTTCCTGTTGCAGTGCGCGGTGCGCAAGCTGCCGGTGATCCTGGACGGCGTGGTCTCGGCCGCGTGCGCTCTGGTGGGGCAGCGGGTGGCGTTCCGCGCGCCGGACTGGTGGCTGGCGGGGCACAGCAGCGGGGAGCCGGGCCAGGCCAAGGCCCTGGACCGGATGGCGCTGGAGCCGCTGCTCGACCACAAGGTGACCGTCGGCGAGGGCGCGGGCGCGCTGCTGGCGCTCCCGCTGGTGCAGGCCGCGGCGGCACTGGCGGCGGAGCTTCCCGAGGTCACCCCCGAGGAAGCCGGGAAGGCCGAGGAAGCCGAGAAGGAAGAGGAGAAGCCGGACGAGGACGAGGACGAGGGCGCGGCCGGGCACGGCTCGGAGTGACACGGGACGCGGGGCCCCCGCGGCGACACCCCGGCTGACACCCCGGGTCGGCTGACACACCTCTCCTGGCCGCTCTTGCGGTGACGGATCGTCGACAAAACGGACGTTCGCCGCAAGAGCCCCCATATGATCAATCTTCATGGGAGATGCCCGAGTCGTACCCGTCCGTCCCGGTGGCGCGAGCGCACGGCGGGCCGCCGCGTTCGCCGTCTGGTACCTGCGGGCCGCCGCGTTCCTCAACTTCCTCAGCGCGGTGTGGGTCTCCCTGGGCCAGGACGTGCGGCGCCACAACCAGCAGGACCTCTTCACGCCGTATCTGCTCACCGCCGGCTTCGCCTCCGGCGTCTTCACCGCGTTCCTGGCCGTCACCATGCGCCGCCGCAAGCGGGCCGCCTGGATCCTGAACCTCGGGCTGAGCGGGTCGTTCCTGGCGCTGTTCGCGTTCGCGCAGGCGACGTTCCCGGAGGTCCGCGGCTCCGTGCAGAACTGGGTCTCCCTCGGGCTGACCGCCGCCTTCGTCGCCGCGCTGCTGCTCGGGCGGCGCGAGTTCTACGCCAAGGGCGACCGCGCCAACCCCCGCCTGGCCGCCGCCGTCGCCGTGGGCGGGGCGCTCTCGGCCTCGCTGCTGGCCGCACTGCTGGTGACGGTCACCAACCACGCCGCGGACGCGGCCCGTTCGACGTTCCTCCAGCGCTGGCACTACGGCACGCTGCGGCTGGTCTCGGTCGCCGCGCCGGAGGCCCGCTTCCCCGGCGTCGCCACCCCCAACTGGGCGAACGTCGCCGTCAACGCGCTGTCCACCGCCCTCGTCCTCGCCGTCCTCTACGCCGCCTTCCGCTCCCGGCGCGCCGTCGACCCGCTCACCACGGACGACGAGAAGCGGCTGCGGGAGCTGCTCCAGCGGCACGGCGAGCGGGACTCGCTCGGCTACTTCGCGCTGCGCCGCGAGAAGAGCGTCATCTGGTCGCCCACCGGCAAGGCCGCCGTCGCCTACCGCGTGGTGGGCGGCGTCAGTCTCGCCTCCGGTGACCCCATCGGCGACCCCGAGGCCTGGCCCGGCGCCATCGGGCCCTGGCTGGAGCAGGCGCGGGCGCACGGCTGGATCCCGGCGGTGATGGGCGCGAGCGAGGAGGCGGGCACGGTCTACGCCCGGCACGGACTGGACGCCCTGGAACTCGGTGACGAGGCCGTGGTGGAGGTCGCCGAGTTCACCCTGGAGGGACGGGCCATGCGCACCGTGCGGCAGGCCCGCAACCGGGTGCGGCGGGCCGGGTACACGGTGCGCGTCCGGCGGCACGAGGACATCCCCGCGGACGAGATGGCGTATCTGATCGAACGGGCCGACGAGTGGCGGGACGGGGCCACCGAGCGCGGGTTCAGCATGGCGCTGGGCCGGCTCGGTGACCCCGAGGACGGGCAGTGCGTGATGCTGGAGTGCCACGACGCCCACGGCGACCTGAAGGCGCTGCTCTCCTTCGTGCCGTGGGGGCCGCACGGGCTCTCCCTCGACCTCATGCGCCGCGCCCGGCACGCCGAGAACGGGCTGGTGGAGTTCATGGTGCTCGAGCTGCTGCGCCGCGCCCGGGAGATCGGGGTCAGCCAGGTCTCCCTCAACTTCGCCGTCTTCCGCTCGGTCTTCGAGCGCGGCGCACGCCTCGGCGCCGGACCCGTGCTGCGGCTGTGGCGGTCGCTGCTCAGCTTCTTCTCCCGCTGGTGGCAGATCGAGTCGCTGTACCGCGCCAACGCCAAGTACCGGCCCATCTGGGAACCGCGGTTCCTGCTCTTCGAGAAGAGCGCGGACCTGCCGCGCATCGGCCTCGCGGCGGCCCGCGCGGAGGGCTTCCTGACGGCAGGGCCCGGCACGCCGGGCCTTCCCGAGTGGCTGCGCCGCGGGCACCTGGAGACGCCGCGCTGAGGACGCCGAGGACGACCTGATGAGGACACTCGCCCGCTGGGCCCGCGCCGAATGGGGGCTCGTGTACGACACCGTGCGCGAGCCGCTGCTGCGGCGCCGCCTGCGGGCGGTCCCGATGACGCTCGCCGCGGTGTGCCTGACGGCGCTGCTCCAGTACGCGCAGAACCGGCCCTGGGGCCAGGGCCTCGTCCACCGCGTCGGGTCCGTACGGGCCGAGGACCCGCTCTGGCTGTGCCTGCTGCGCACCCCCCTGTCGCTGTTCGTACCGGCCCCGGACCTGCCGGTGTACGGGGCGCTGGCGCAGATCCTGGGCGTGTTCGGCGTCGCCGAGATCTGCCTTGGCCGGCGGCGCACCCTCGCCGTCGCCTACGCCGCCACGCTCGCCGGCACCCTGTACGCGCGGCTGGGCATCGCGCTCGGCCCCGGCCGTCCGCTGGGTCTGCCCCGCGCCGACGCGCACGTGGTGGACACCGGGCCGTCCGCGGCGGTGGTGGGGCTCGCGGTGTACCTCGGCTGGCGTTACGGCGCGTACGTCACGGCGGGCGCGGTGACCGCGGCGATGGCGGTCGAGGTGGCGCTGAAGGAGAACCTGGCGGGCCGGGAGCATCTGGCGGCGCTCACGGCCGTGGCGCTGGTGTGCGCGCTGTCCGCCGTACGGCACCGGTGGCCCGGGCGTGGGGGCCGGGTCCCTCACTCACCGCCCGGGCGTGGGGGCCGGGCCCCTCACTCACCGCCCGGACCCGGCCCCGGCAGCCGGGCCGGCCGCGCGTCCGGTCTGCCGCCGATCCAGTCCTGAACCGCGCGGCGGGGACGGGCCCAGCGGTGGTCGTGGCGCCGGGCGCGCAGAGCGGCCCGGGCGCGGGCGTGCGGGCGGCGGCGGTAGAAGTGCCTGGCCCAGTACGAGCCGGGGCGGGCCAGCCGGACGGCGCCGACCAGGGCGAGGAAGGGGACGATCACCCCGAAAACGGCCAGCCGGAACTTGCCCTTGCCGAGGGCCACCAGGGAGAACGCGAAGTTCACGACCACGCCGGCGATGACCGTCCCGCGGTCCTGCAGCTCGTCCGCGGTCACGTCGTTGACACCGAACGGGGAGAAGCCCGCGAGCACCAGCCCGACCAGTGCCGCGGTGAGGACGACCACCTCGACACTCTTGCGGCCCGCCTCGCTCCAGTAGACGTCGTCCAGGTGCAGGAGGAGCGCGAACTCGTCCAGGACCAGGCCCGCGCCCATCCCGAAGACCACCGCGAAGGCCGCCGCTCCGAAGCCGTGCCGGCCGCTGGCGACCGCGCCGAAACCGCCGAGGACGCTGAGGACGACACCGGGGACGACGTGGTGGATGTGCAGCCCGCCGGCCCTGACGTTGCCGAAGGGCCCCTTCCCGGCCCGGATCAGGCGGGTGATGACCCGGGTGACCAGGAAGGTCACGACGAAGGCGCCGAGGGCGAGGAGCAGGGGCAGTTTCCCGGGCTCGACGATGTTGCGGTACAGCCAGTGCCCCATGTGTGTAGTGTGCCGCGCCCGCCGGGGACCCGCCCGCCCGCGGCCGGGGGCGCGCCGGTCCCGTAACCTGCCCGCGTGTCCGCGCCTTCCTCCCCCTCGTCCCCCTCGTCCCCCTCGTCCCCCTCGTCCCCCTCGTCCCCCTCGTCTCCCTCGTCAGCTTTCGTCTCCCCGCTGCACGGTCTCCGGTTCGCCTTCGGGACGTTGACCGTCCTCCCGGTCCGGGTGAGCCGCTGGGACCGTGGAGCGGCGCGCGGCGGGATGCTCTGCGCGCCGGTCGCCGGGCTCGTCGTCGGCGTGGCCGCCGCCGCGACGGGTCTGGTGCCGCTGTTCCTCGGTGCCGGTCCGCTCCTCGCCGCCGTCGCCACCGCAGCCGTGCCCGCCGTACTGACCCGCGGGCTGCACCTGGACGGTCTCGCCGACACCGCGGACGGGCTCGGCAGCGGCAAGCCCGCCGAGGACGCGCTGCGGATCATGAAGCAGTCGGACATCGGCCCCTTCGGGGTGATCACCCTCGTCCTCGTGCTGCTCACGCAGATGGCCGCCCTGGCGCGGGCCTACGGCGACTCGTGGGCGCACGGCGCGCTGGCCGCCGTCGTCGCGACGACCGCCGCCCGGCTGGCGCTGACCCTGGCCGCGCGCCGCGGAGTGCCGGCCGCCCGGCCAGAAGGACTGGGGGCGGCCGTCGCGGGCGTGGTCCCGGTGGCGGGCGCGCTGGGAGCCGCGCTCGTCGTCACGGGTGCGGCCGGTGCGGCGGGAGCCGCCCTCGGGACGCGCACCGCCCTGCTCGCCGCGGGCGCGGTGATCACCGCCCTGCTCGTCGCCGAGCTTCTCCTGCGCCACTGCACGCGCCGCTTCGGCGGCGTGACCGGCGACGTCTTCGGCGCCCTCGCGGAGGCGGCGGCCACCAGTGCCCTGGTCCTTCTGTCACTGGGCTGAAACGATCTCCGCCGATCCCTTCGGCCGACCCCCCGCGCTCGCTAGCCTGAGCCGCCGGACAGACGGACAGTGATGTGATCGGGGGGATGTCCGTGCCGAAGCTGCGCCGTGCCGTGGCCTGGTTCATCGACTTCGCGCTGGTGGTCGCGGCGCCCTCCGTGCTCGCCGTCCTCACCTTCCACCGGATGTCCGCGCTGGTCACGGATGTGCCCGAACTCGCCACCCGCGGCGGCCTGGACCTGCTGACCTCGCGCGGTGATGTCATCGGCGCCTCGGAGCACCTCGGACTGTCGCTGTGGGACAAGGTGGTGCTGTACGTGGAGGAGGCGTTCGGGCTGCTGGTGCTCGCCACCTTCCTCTACCAGTGGGGGTGCCTGGCCCTGGCCGGGCGCACCGTCGGCAAGGGCCTGCTGGGGCTGAGGGTCACCCCGCGCAGGGCCCGTCGCGCCGCCGTGCGCGCCGCCGTCACCACCGCGGCCGACGTCGCCGTCTACGCCGTGGCCTGTGTGCTGCTGATCGAGGGGCACTTCCTGCTGTCGGTGCTGGTGTGGGCGGTGGCCGTGCTGGTCTTCCTGGTCAACGCCCTGCCGGTGCTCTTCCCCGGCCGGCGGTCGCTGGCCGACCGGGTGGCGGGTACGGCGGTCACCGGACTCGGGCTCGGGAGCCGCACGCCCGCCGGGCCGGAGGCCGGGTTCAGCACGCCCGGCGCCACGCCCCCGGTTCGTACTTCCTGAGCAGCGATCTCGGCCCCGGGCGACGAGACGGCTTTGAGGTCTCCTCCTGTTCGAGGGCAGGAGATCCCGGTCCGCACCGCTGCGCGGTGCCACCATGGGTTCGGCGACATCGGCAGTGGTGCCGCGGCGTGATGCGCCGGAACGTACACCCGACGATCACCGCCGAATCCCGCCGCGAGAACGGGAGTTGCTCCGGGCCGCGACCCGGGGCGTACGGCGCGGGGCTCGGAGGGTGACGGCGACGCCGCCGCCGGGTCGACCCCGCGCGACACGGTCGGCGAAGCGACGCGCGTAGGCTCGTGCCGGGTGTTTGCCTGCCCGGGTGAAGACCGCACCGCAGGAGGGATCTAGGGTCGGTCGTCGGGACGGTCGACCCCACCCGCATTCGGCCACATCACCTTTTACAGGGAAGCGAGATTTCACCACCGTGACTGCTCTCACTCTCAGCACCGCCGGGGCGCCCGGCCTGCGGGCCGACGCGATCGTCGTCGGCGTCGCCAAGGGCACCAAGGGCCCGGTCGTCGCACCGGGTGCCGAGGCCGTCGACAAGGCTTTCGACGGCAAGCTCGCCGACGTCCTGGAGACCCTCGGCGCCTCCGGTGCCGAGGGCGAGGTGACCAAGGTGCCCGCACCCTCCGGTTTCAAGGCCCCGCTCGTGCTGGCGGTGGGCCTCGGCGCGGAGCCCGAGAAGGACGCCGGCTTCGACGGCGAGGCGCTGCGCCGGGCCGCCGGTGTGGCCGCCCGCGCGCTGGCCGGGTCGAAGAAGGCCGCCTTCCTGCTGCCGCTGACGGACGCCGCCGACGCCGGTGCGGTCGCCGAGGGCGCGCTGCTCGGCGCGTACTCGTTCGACGCGTACAAGGAGAACGGCAAGGACGCGAAGTCCCGTAACGGCAAGGCGCCGCTCGCCGACATCGTGCTGCTCGGCGGCAAGCCCCGCGACAAGGCCTACAAGGCGGCGATCGAGCGCGCCACGGCCGTCTCCGAGGAGCTCAACCGCGCCCGCGACCTGATCAACACCCCGCCGAACGACCTGAACCCGGCCACGTTCGCCGCCATCGCCCAGGACGCCGCCAAGGCGCACGGCCTGAAGGTGCAGGTGCTCGACGAGAAGGCGCTCGCCAAGGGCGGCTACGGCGGCATCCTGGGCGTCGGCTGCGGCTCGGCGTCGGCGCCGCGGCTGGTGAAGCTGTCGTACACCACCTCGAAGGCGAAGAAGCACCTGGCGCTGGTCGGCAAGGGCATCACCTACGACTCGGGCGGCATCTCGCTCAAGCCGGCCGGCCACAACGAGACGATGAAGTGCGACATGAGCGGCGCCGCCGCCGTGTTCGCCGCCGTCGTCGCCGCCGCCCGCCTCGGCCTGGAGGTCAACGTCACCGGCTGGCTGGCGCTCGCCGAGAACATGCCCTCCGGTTCCGCCACCCGCCCCGGTGACGTGCTGCGCATGTTCAGCGGCAAGACGGTGGAGGTGCTCAACACCGACGCCGAGGGCCGGCTGGTGCTCGCGGACGCGCTGTGGGCGGCCTCGCAGGAGAAGCCCGACGCGATCGTGGACGTGGCGACGCTGACCGGCGCGATGGTGCTGGCGCTCGGCACCCGCACCTTCGGGATCATGGCGAACGACGACGCGTTCCGCACCGCGGTCCACGAGGCAGCCGAGGAGGTCGGCGAGGAGGCCTGGCCGATGCCGCTGCCCGAGCACCTGCGCAAGGCCGGGGACTCCCCCGTCGCCGACATCGCCAACATGGGCGAGCGCATGGGCGGCGGCCTGTTCGCCGGGCTGTTCCTGCGCGAGTTCATCGGCGAGGGCATCACCTGGGCGCACCTGGACATCGCCGGCCCCGCCTTCAACGAGCAGGGTCCCTTCGGTTACACGCCCAAGGGCGGCACGGGCTCGGCGGTGCGCACGCTGGTCCGGCTCGCGGAGCTCACCGCCGCGGGTGACCTCGGCTGACCTTCGTTCCTCCGCCACGACGGCCCCGGGTGCCTCCCGCACTCGGGGCCGTTTCGTCCGGTTGCGGCAACCGGGTGGTACGTCTCACACCCCGGCCCCGCGTCTCTTCCGCTCCCGACAAGTGCGAAGATGGGCGTCGGCAGGACAGGGCCCCACCCAAGGGCCGAAGAACGAGCGGCCGGACACCAGCCGCCGACCGGTCACCGACGACCGGCGCACGGCGCACATGCATGGAGGACGTGACGTGGCGAACGACGCCAGCACCGTTTTCGACCTAGTGATCCTCGGCGGTGGTAGCGGTGGTTACGCCGCGGCCCTGCGCGGGGCACAGCTGGGCCTGGACGTCGCCCTGATCGAGAAGGACAAGGTCGGCGGTACCTGCCTGCACCGGGGTTGCATCCCCACCAAGGCCCTGCTGCACGCGGGCGAGATCGCCGACCAGGCCCGCGAGAGCGAGCAGTTCGGTGTCAAGACCACCTTCGAGGGCATCGACGTCCCGGCGGTCCACAAGTACAAGGACGAGGTGATCTCCGGCCTGTACAAGGGCCTCCAGGGTCTCGTCGCGTCCCGCAAGGTCACCTACATCGAGGGTGAGGGCCGGCTGTCCTCCCCGACCTCCGTGGACGTGAACGGTCAGCGGATCCAGGGCCGCCACGTCCTCCTGGCGACCGGTTCCGTGCCGAAGTCCCTGCCGGGCCTCCAGATCGACGGCGACCGCATCATCTCCTCCGACCACGCCCTGGTCCTGGACCGCGTGCCGAAGTCCGCGATCATCCTGGGCGGCGGTGTCATCGGTGTCGAGTTCGCCTCCGCCTGGAAGTCCTTCGGCGCCGACGTCACGGTCATCGAGGGCCTGAAGCACCTGGTCCCGGTCGAGGACGAGAACTCCTCGAAGCTGCTGGAGCGCGCCTTCCGCAAGCGCGGCATCAAGTTCAACCTGGGCACCTTCTTCGAGAAGGCCGAGTACACCCAGGACGGCGTCAAGGTCACCCTCGCGGACGGCAAGGTGTTCGAGGCCGAGGTGCTGCTCGTCGCCGTCGGCCGCGGCCCGGTCTCCCAGGGCCTGGGCTACGAGGAGGCCGGGGTCGCCATGGACCGCGGCTACGTCCTCGTCGACGAGTACATGCGCACCAACGTCCCGACCATCTCCGCCGTCGGTGACCTCGTCCCCACCCTCCAGCTCGCGCACGTCGGCTTCGCCGAGGGCATCCTGGTGGCGGAGCGTCTGGCCGGTCTGCGGACCGTCCCGATCGACTACGACGGTGTGCCGCGGGTGACGTACTGCCACCCGGAGGTCGCCTCCGTCGGCCTCACCGAGGCCAAGGCGAAGGAGATCTACGGCGCGGACAAGGTCGTCGCTCTCAAGTACAACCTGGCGGGCAACGGCAAGAGCAAGATCCTGAAGACCGCGGGCGAGATCAAGCTCGTCCAGGTCAAGGACGGTGCCGTGGTCGGCGTCCACATGGTCGGCGACCGCATGGGCGAGCAGGTCGGCGAGGCCCAGCTGATCTACAACTGGGAGGCCCTGCCGGCCGAGGTGGCCCAGCTCATCCACGCCCACCCGACGCAGAACGAGGCGCTCGGCGAGGCCCACCTGGCCCTGGCCGGCAAGCCCCTGCACTCCCACGACTGACGCCTTCAGTCTTCGGGCGCGACGACACAGACTTCCGCACTTCGTAAGGAGCAACCGAAACCATGGCGGTTTCCGTAACCCTTCCGGCGCTCGGTGAGAGCGTCACCGAGGGCACTGTCACCCGCTGGCTGAAGGCCGAGGGCGAGCGCGTCGAGGCCGACGAGCCGCTGCTCGAGGTCTCAACCGACAAGGTCGACACCGAGATCCCCTCCCCCGCCGCCGGTGTGCTGTCCTCCATCAAGGTCGCCGAGGACGAGACGGTCGAGGTCGGCGCCGAGCTGGCCGTCATCGACGACGGCACCGGCGCCCCCGCCGCGGCTCCGGCCCCGGCCGCCGCCGAGGCCCCGGCTCCGGCCGCCGAGCCCGCCCCGGCCCCGGTCGCCGAGGCCCCGGCCGCCCCGGCCCCCGCCGCCGCTCCGGCTGTGACTGCCGCAGGTCATGCCGGTGGCGCCGAGGGCACGGACGTGGTCCTGCCCGCGCTCGGTGAGTCCGTCACCGAGGGCACCGTCACCCGCTGGCTGAAGGCCGTCGGTGACTCCGTCGAGGCCGACGAGCCGCTGCTCGAGGTCTCCACGGACAAGGTCGACACCGAGATCCCGGCGCCCGCCTCCGGCGTGCTCCTGGAGATCGTGGTCGGCGAGGACGAGACCGCCGAGGTCGGCGCCAAGCTCGCCGTCATCGGCGCCCCCGGTGCCGCCCCCGCCGCGGCTCCGGCTCCGGCCGCCCCGGCTCCGGCCCCCGCCGCCGAGGCCCCGGCCGCCCCCGCGGCTCCGGCCGCTCCGGCCCCGGCCCCCGCCGCCCCGGCCGCGCCCGCCGCTGCCGCTCCGGCCCCGGCCCAGCCCGCGGCTCCGGCTCCCGCCCCGGCGCCCGCCGCCCCGGCGCCCGCCGCCCCCGCCCCGGTCACCCCGGCGCCGGCCGCTCCGGCCGCCGCCCAGCCGACCGACGAGGGCGCGTACGTGACCCCGCTGGTGCGCAAGCTCGCCGCCGAGAACGGCGTCGACCTGTCCACCGTCAAGGGCACCGGCGTCGGCGGCCGCATCCGCAAGCAGGACGTCCTGGCCGCCGCCGAGGCCGCCAAGGCCGCCGCCGCGGCTCCGGCTCCTGCCGCCGCCGCTGCTCCGGCCGCCGCGCGGAAGGCCCCGGCGCTGGAGGTCTCCCCGCTGCGCGGCCAGACCGTCAAGATGCCCCGCATCCGCAAGGTCATCGGCGACAACATGGTCAAGGCGCTGCACGAGCAGGCCCAGCTGTCGTCGGTCGTCGAGGTCGACGTCACCCGTCTGATGAAGCTGCGCGCCCGGGCCAAGGACGCGTTCGCGGCCCGTGAGGGCGTCAAGCTCTCCCCGATGCCGTTCTTCGTCAAGGCCGCCGCCCAGGCGCTGAAGGCCCACCCGGTCGTCAACGCCAAGATCAACGAGGCCGAGGGCACGATCACCTACTTCGACACCGAGAACATCGGTATCGCGGTGGACTCCGAGAAGGGCCTGATGACCCCGGTCATCAAGCGCGCCGGCGACCTCAACATCGCGGGCATCGCCAAGGCCACGGCGGAGCTGGCGGGCAAGGTCCGTGCCAACAAGATCACTCCGGACGAGCTGTCCGGCGCGACCTTCACCATCTCCAACACCGGTTCGCGTGGCGCGCTGTTCGACACGATCATCGTGCCGCCGGGCCAGGTCGCGATCCTCGGCATCGGTGCCACGGTCAAGCGTCCGGCCGTCATCGAGACCGAGGAGGGCACGGTCATCGGCGTCCGCGACATGACCTACCTGACCCTCTCCTACGACCACCGCCTGGTCGACGGCGCCGACGCGGCCCGTTACCTGACGGCGGTCAAGGCCATCCTGGAGGCAGGCGAGTTCGAGGTCGAGCTGGGCCTGTAACCGCCGGTCAGTGCAGTACGTCGGTGCCCCCGCCCGGAGATTCCGGGCGGGCTTCGGGGTGACCTCCGGCTGGATAAGGGACGTGGCGACCGCGCAGGCCGTGCAGCGGCGGTTGCAGGCA